>DATARE010000217.1:0-5928 GCA_036264295.1 Micropepsaceae bacterium
AAAGCCTTTGGTGGTGTTGAAGAACTTTACGGTTCCAATGGTCATTGAACGTTTCCTGTCGTGTTCCACGATGGCAACATGCCATGTGGTGCGATTTTTAGGCGTACGTTCAGTTGAAAGGTTCGGCTGTCTCGGCCAGGCGCGCACTTAAGCGAGTCCAGTATTCAACAGTGCGCTTCATCTGACGGGACGCCACCGCGGGCGCAAATTATAGCGAATAGGCCGAATTTGCAACGACTGTCGCCCGGCCGCCGCCCTCAATAGCCTGGCGCCCGCTTGGGGCGAACGGCACGGGTTTTCTTAGTCTTGGTCTCAGCTTTATCGGCCTGAAGTTTGTCCGCGGCCTCCTTTTCGGACGCTTCTTTGGCGAGCCGCAGCGCCCGCAGCTTTGCCGTCTTGGCAGCGCTGGTGGCGCGCTCCTTTTCGATCTCCTTGCGCACCAGTGCATCGCGCTGTTCGGAAGCCGCAAAATGGTTCTGCGCTCTCTTGCGCGCCTGATCCCGGCGTTCTTCAGTCGGATTGGACATGGCGCTTCCTTCTATAAAGGGTCTGTCGGACGGGCCTGGAACGCCAATGCGGACAGGTTCGACAAGCGAAAGACCAACCTATCACGCCATGAATGCCAGCGTTCCCCTTCGCTCGTCACGATGAGCCCCGCGGCGGCCATATTCAAGTGAAGATGCTACCCACAAAGAACCACGGAGGCGCCGCAATGGCGTCATTCGGCTTCGGCCGAAACCCGGCCCGGCCGCGCTAAGCCATTGATTCACATGGTGCCCCCGGCCGGACTTGAACCAGCACGCCCGTGAAGGCAACAGATTTTGAGTCTGCCGCGTCTACCGATTCCGCCACGGGGGCATGTTAGAATCGAACCGGAAGGGGGCGGATCATAGCCATGGGCTTCCACGCGTCAACAAAGCCGCCCGGCCGGCCGGACAAAGCACCATTAATTTCCCTATGATGCACTCCGGCAAGCGTCTTCCCGGCCCGTTATGAACCTCGGCAATCTCTTTTGGATCTTCTTCCTGTTCCTGGCCTTGCAGCCGATCATCGCGGCACGCTGGCTTAAGACCACGCGCGCGGCCAAGATCGCCAGCATCCAGAAATCGCGCCAGTCGCGGGTGATTGCGATTATCCACCGCCAGGAGGCTATGCGCTTTTTCGGCTTTCCCATTGCCCGATACATCGACATGGACGATGCGGAAAAAGTCCTCAACGCCATTCGCACCACGCCCGCGCAACAGCCGATCGACATGATCCTGCACACGCCGGGCGGCCTTGCGCTTGCCGCGCTTCAGATCGCGCGAGCACTTCGTTCGCACCCTGGGCGGGTGACTGTCTTTGTACCGCATTTCGCCATGTCGGGCGGTACCCTGGTGGCATTGGGCGCCGATGAGATCGTCATGAGCGAACACGCCATGCTCGGCCCGATCGATCCGCAGATCAACGGCATGCCCGCCGCATCCATCATCAAGGTGGCCAGCGAGAAACCGCTTTCCGAGATCGACGATCAAACCCTGATCTTTGCCGATGTCGGCCAAAAGGCGATCGATCAGTTGAAGCGGCAGGCCTGCGAGCTCTTGCGCACGCCCATGACCCCCGAAGCGGCGAACGCCTTGGCGGAACAGCTTACCAGCGGCCGCTGGACGCACGATTATCCCATCTCCGCGCCGGAAGCGCGGGCCCTGGGCCTGCCGATCAACACCAATATGCCAGCCGAGATGCTCGACCTGTTGGAGCTCTTCCCGCAGCCTGTCCGCATGAACCAAAGCGTCGAGTTCGGTCCGGGCGCCGATTCAGGTTCGCGTTGAGCACGTCCCTGCCCGGAATTGCCGCCGAATTGGAACGGCTGAACGGCGCCCACCGATCACGGCGGCTTTCACTGCCACAAGGCGTGGATTTCACCTCGAATGATTATCTTGGCCTCGCACGCCATCCTGCATTGCGCGAAGCCGCGATTGCCGCACTCGATGCCGATGGGTTCGTTGGCGCCGGGGGCTCTCGGCTCCTGCGCGGCCATCATCCGGCGCATGCCCGATTGGAAGAATACGCAGCGCAATTTTTCGGCGTGGAGAAGACGCTGTTCATGGGCAGCGGCTTCATCGCCAATTATGCGCTCTTCACCGCGTTGTGCGAGCGCCACGATGCGGTGGTGTTCGATGAGCGCGTGCATGCCAGCGTCAAGGAAGGCATCCATGCCGCCCCTGCTGCGCGATATCGAGCCCAGCACAATAATTTGGATTCCTTCAAGACAATGATCCACCGGGCACGCGACAAGGGCGCACGGCGCGTGTTCGTTGCGGTGGAAGCGGTTTACAGCATGGATGGCGATTGCGCGCCGCTGAAGGAGCTCGATGCGCTCGCGCGCAGTCATGATGCGATGCTTGTGGTCGATGAAGCCCATGCCACGGGTGTGTTTGGACCGCGCGGACGCGGCTTGGGCGAAACCCTGCAGAATGAAAACTGGATCACCCTGCACACGGGTGGAAAGGCTCTGGGCGTTTCTGGCGCGCTGCTCTGCGCCCGGGGCGAGATCATCGATTATCTTGTCAACCGGTCGCGGCCTTTTATCTACAGCACTGCCCCGCCTCCACATCTCGCAGCCGCGCTTCAGCGCAGCCTGCAATTGCTCGACGAAGAGCTTTGGCGGCGTGAGCGTGTTCTGGCGCTCGCGGCCTTTGCGCGCCAAAAGCTTCTTCCGCATGAATTGGCGTCCCCGGGCACTCAAATCATTCCGATCGTTCTGGGCGAGGAAAAGCGCGCCCTCGATGTCGCGCAAGACTTGCAGAACGCCGGTTTCGACGTTCGCGCCATACGCCCGCCCACGGTGCCGGAAGGAACCTCGCGGCTCAGAATCTCCATCCATGCCGATCACTGCGAAGACCAGATCCTTGCCTTGGCGTCGGTATTGCGCGCGTCCACGGCAAGCCCATGAAGCCGCTGATCGTCACGGGCACCGATACCGGCATCGGCAAGACGATGGTATGCGCCATGCTCATGCTTGCGCTCGACGGATTCTACTGGAAGCCGATCCAATCCGGCACGGCGGACGGCACCGACAGGCAGCACGTCGCCGCTCTCACCGGATTGCCCGACGCGCGATTCCTTGAAGAGCGCTACGTCTTGAGCCAACCATTGTCGCCGCACCGCGCTGCCGAATTGGACAATACCGGCATCGATCCCGCCAATTTGGCATTGCCCCATGGACCCGAGGGCCGCTGGCTGATCATCGAGGGCGCGGGCGGGGTCCTCGTCCCGGTCACGCGGCAGATGTTGCAGATCACGCTGTTCTCGCGTTGGCGCGCACCGGTGATCGTGGTGGCACGCACCAGTCTTGGGACGATCAACCACACGCTTCTTACTCTGGAAGCATTGAGACGGCGCGACATCGCGGTGCTGGGCGTGCTCTTTGTCGGGGATGCAATGCCGGACAATGAGCGAACCATATCGGAAATGGGCGCAGTGAAACGGCTGGGGCGATTGCCGATTTTGCCGACGCCGAATGCGGCAAGCCTGCGTGAAGCCTTTGGCAGCCATTTTGACAGGCACGATTTCGAGGCCGCGTATGGTCCATGACGGCTCCCCGATCTGGCATCCCTTCACCCAGCATGCGGTGGCGCCTCAATCCATCGAAATCGAACGGGCGGAGGGCGCCTATCTCTACACCAAGTCGGGCCGCGCCATATTGGACGCGATTTCGTCTTGGTGGGTGAACACCCATGGCCATGGTCATCCCCATATCGCGCGCGCCATTCGGGATCAGGCGGCGAAACTGGAGCAGGTGATCTTTGCCGGCTTCACCCATGCGCCTGCCGAGACGCTGGCCAAAAAACTTTTGGCGCTAGCCCCCAAGGGCCTTGCCCATGCGTTCTTCTCCGACAGCGGCTCAACGGCGGTGGAGGTGGCGATCAAGATGGCGGTCGGCTGCTGGCACCACCGCGGCAAACCCCGCCATCGCATCATCGCCATGGAGCATGGCTATCACGGCGACCTGTTCGGGGCGATGGCTGTGGGGCATCGCGGCGTCTTCAACGCACCCTATGAACCGATGCTGTTCGACGTTGACTATGTGCCCTTCCCGGCCCGCGGGGCAGAGCATCGCACCATCGAGGCGTTGCAGACCCTTCTTCGTACCGGCGCCGATTCCATTGCGGCGATGATCGTCGAACCCTTGGTCCTCGGCGCGGGCGGAATGAAAATGTACCGGCCCGACATATTGAGCGAAATCGCGGCCTGGTGCCGGCATTACGGCGTCCTTCTTATTGCAGACGAAGTCATGACGGGTTTCGGCCGAACCGGAACCATGTTCGCGTGCGAACAGGCTGGAATTGCTCCCGACCTGATGTGCCTTTCCAAAGGTATCACTGGCGGCTTTTTGCCGATGGGCGTGACGCTGGCCACCGCCGAAATCTACGATGTGTTTTATTCCACGGACCGGAACAGAACGTTCTTCCACAGCTCGTCCTATACCGGCAATGCGATTGCGTGTGCGGCGGCGGTCGCCAATCTGGAAATTTGGGAACGCGAGCCGGTACGCGGCCGGATTCAGGAAATCGCGAGCTATCACGACAATGCTCTTGCTCCGTTTCGCGGGCGGCGCGAAATCGCCGATGTCCGCCAGACAGGCAGCATCGCTGCCATCGAGTTGCGCGTGCCGGACGCCGGCTACCTGGCCGCGCTTGGACCGAAATTGAACGCGTTCTATCTTGACCGCGACGTGCTGCTGCGGGCGCTGGGGAATGTGGTTTACGTACTTCCCCCATATTGCGTACGAGCAGCTGAGCTGAACAAGGTGTATGATGCCATCGATGAATCTCTCTCTCTCGTTGTCGTTTGAGGAAGCAAACCATCCTCTGGTCGCGCAGGTGCGTGCGCGTCTGCAAGACCTTTGCCGCGCGCGTCCCTTGCACGCGCGCTTCCTCAACATGCTCTCGCTCTTAGAGCATATCGGCAGCCGCAAGATCATGAGCAGCCAGGCTATGGACCAACCGGATCAGGACCTGCTCAAACATCTCGCCGAGGAGGCACGCCACGCGTTTTTCTTCAAGCGGGCCGCCGAACGGATGGCGCTTCGCACGCTGGATTATTCGGCCGAACACACGATGGCTGCGCTATCCGCCCAACTTTATATGGGCCGGCTCGATGTGGAGATTTCACGCAAGGTCGGAACAAGCGTGGGGGCGCTTCCGTACCTTTATATGTCGCTCATCGTAGAGCTGCGCGCGGTCTGGATCTATCGCATCTACCAGCTTGTGCTGATGGAACAGAAGATCGCCCTGACGTTGAAGAGCATTTTGGCCGAAGAAGAATTGCACTTGAACGCGATGCTCGCGCGGATACAGGAGCTCGACCGGGAGGCCGATAGCCGCATTGCGCTGTTTTCCGAGATCGAGGCCATCCAGTTCCACGCCCTCTGGGCTGAGATCGAGGAGGAGTGCTCGGTTTATCGGCTAGCGGCGGAGTAGTCCGTGGACATCCGCCGCATCCTGCTCGTTGCCGGTGCGATTCTGCTGCTCGCGGGACTGCTTTGGCCGTTTATCGGCCGCCTGGGGCTGGGCCGGCTCCCTGGCGATATCGTGATCGAGCGCCAGAATTTCCGCTTCTATTTCCCGCTGGTCAGTTCTCTTGTGGTTAGCGTGGTGCTGACCCTTCTCTTTTGGCTCTTCCGGCGTTAAGAGCGGACGCGTTCTTCAGAGCCGCTCCATGACCAGGCGTATTGTCCGCCGCGCTTTGCTGTCCGTGTCCGACAAAAGCGGACTGCCCGAGTTCGCCCGCGCTCTGGCCGGTCATGGCGTGGATCTCATCTCGACCGGAGGCACCGCCAAAACCCTGCGCGACGTCGGATTGAAAGTCACCGACGTCTCCGAGGTCACCGGTTTTCCGGAAATCATGGACGGCCGTGTGAAGACCCTCCATCCCGCCGTCCAC
>DATARE010000219.1:0-1670 GCA_036264295.1 Micropepsaceae bacterium
AGCGTCTCTCATAGCCGATTTCCTTTCCGCAATCCTCTGTTTTCTAAAGCTACGCGAAAGCTTGCCGATAAGCATTTTGTCAGGAAGATTTCGGCAGGCCCGGAAAAATGCCCGCGATTTCGTGCGCGCCGGCTTTCAGTCCATTCCCCGCTGGTTGCGAGTAGACAAGCTGAGCTGAGCGAACGTACGAAACAGAGTCTTACAAATGAAAAATCAAGGTATAGCCCGGCGCGTGGCGTTCGTCGTTGCAGTGTCGGTTCTCATCACCGTGGCCGCCGTTCTGGGATTATCTTATCTGCTTCGAACCTCGGCAAATTCCTCCCAGACGGTAGCGGCTGCGGCGCGCGAACAGACGCAACGCTCTTTCGAATTGCTGGATCTCGCGGTGAAAATACAAGGCACCACTCAAAAACTGGTTCATGAGACAGACCCTGATGCGATGAAAGCCTTGATTAAACAAGCCGAAACTCAGATCAAGGACGCGAAGGCGGATCTCGAACTCGGCGCTGGAGGCGACCCTGGCATCCAGACCGCATTTGACGCCATGATCAAAGCCAATGAACACGTAACCAAATTGGTTTTGCACGCGCGCCATGCCGAATCGCATCAAGCAATCGTCGAAAAATCGACTCCCGCTTTTGAAGCCCTGCTCGGGGCCATTAATACCCATCGGAACGCACTCGCGAATGAATTGGCGGACGACGCCACGGCCGTAAGAGTTCGTACCGACCGTCTCCAGGCAACCATCTTTGCGTTGGTGGTCGCAGGTATTCTGTTGCTCGTTATTTCTGGATTTACTTTGGTGCGCGGTATATCCAAGGCGCTCAATAAAATGATCGGAATGATGAAAGATCTGGCGGAAGGTGAAGGAGACTTAACCAAACGGCTGGAAATTGCCACCAACGATGAACTGAGCGAATTAGCCGGATGGTTCAATACATTTCTGATCAAAGTGCACCATATTATTTACGAAGTGGCTGGAACCGCCGATCAGGTTGCCAGCGCCAGCGAACAGCTTTCGTCTTCCGCCACTTTGCAGGCTCAAGGCGCCGACGCTCAGAACGACCAAACCACGCAGGTGGCTACTGCGATGCAAGAAATGTCCTCTACCGTTCAGCAGGTGTCGGAAAGCTGCACGCATGCGGCGGAAGCATCGCGCCACGCCGCCGAAACCGCGCGTGAGGGCGGAACGGTTGTGGAAAAAACCTTGACCCAGATGCGCTCGATTGCCGAATCCGTGGGCGGCACCGCTAAACAAATGGTCGACTTGGGCCGCCGTTCCGATCAGATTGGAGTGATCGCCGGCGTCATCGACGATATTGCCGATCAAACGAATCTGCTTGCTCTGAACGCCGCCATCGAAGCGGCGCGGGCGGGGGAACAAGGCCGGGGATTTGCCGTGGTAGCGGACGAGGTGCGTAAACTCGCGGAGCGCACAACCGCCGCAACCAAAGAAATCGCCGAGATGATTAAAACTATTCAGGATGGAACCAGCGGCGCCGTGAAAGCCATGGAAGTCGGCAGCCAGCAGGTGGAAGCGGGTGTAACTTCTACCGCCCGCGCGGGAGAATCGCTGCAACAGATTATTCACATGTCGGAAGAAGTCGGGTCGATGATTTCCCACATTGCAACAGCGGCCACGCAACAAACGGGAGCGAGCGTGGAAATCA
>DATARE010000245.1:0-1569 GCA_036264295.1 Micropepsaceae bacterium
GAGCCGGCGTTCCTGATCGCAAAACCGTTCCAGCTTGCCGTGGTCTCGGCGGTGGTGAGCCAGGCCCTGTTCTTCGGCCGCAAGGCCCGCCATCGCGAGCGAAAGCCGATCGAGCGCCAGCCGACGGCGTGACGCCCACAACCGATCTGTCTGTAGCTGCATGGCCGGGCTCAGTCCCGGCCATGCGCGTTTTGGGCGAGTGTTTTGCGTGGCTGGCAAAGCAAGAGGCCGGACCCGAAAAGGTTAGGGCGCAGCCGATCGGCATATCGGCTGCGCCCAACATGACCGGCCAAGCACGGGGGGAGGGGGAAAAGGATGGCCGGCCGCTGTGTCAAAGCGCGACCGCCTTATTTGTTCCGCTTGGCCGGCGGTTCGGCAACACGCCAGCAAAAATTTTCCGATTTGGATCACGAACCGGTGAGAAGGAGGAAACCTCGGAACGGCTCACTTCGACAAATGTTGCAGCAGCGTGGAATGGGCTCGGGGGCCATTCGCATGTCCGGGATGTGATTCCGGCGCGCTGGAGGCGGTCCGATGGCCAGGCAGTTATACGTTCGTATAGTGGGTGCGCTCGGTCTCTTAGCGCTTGCGGCGCTGTTCGTGGGCATCGACCCATTTCTGAGCGCCGGCGCCAGCTTGAGCAGCCAGACGCCTGCGGTTTCGGTCAATCGCACACTTAAGGGCGACCGGCTCCCGGCAGCCAATTCGGCCATCCTCGACGTTCCGGACGGGCAGACGCGGTTTGCCCGGCAGCCGAGCACCGAGACGCGCGCGCAGACGCCATTCGCATGCGACCCCGCCGTCAGCCTTATTCGCTCACCTAATTCACCTCCCCCGTCAGCGAACGTCTATCGCCGCTGCATGGCCTAAGCGCCATCGCCTCAGCGCCAAGAGCGCCAATCGCTTCAAATTTGAGGCGAATGCCTACATTTTGGTGGGGCGGGATCTTTACGCGAAACCGCTATCTGTCCCGCAGCAAACCAAGTTCGGGGCAGGCTTTTTCACCATCATGCTCAAGCCGACCCTTCCCCCGCAGCGCAGGGGCAAACCCTTTTTGCGCCCACCCGCAGAGAACCATTCCCGGCCGCGGGACGACTAATGAAGGACACCAGCGAAAGGGGACGCTGCAGCACTCCATCTATCTTCGATCGGCTACGCGGAGCGCTGCGGAACCTTCCAACGATGTCACGGCTTAACAGAACTGAAAATCGGCACTTCAGCAGGGTGGAGAGTATCATGGCAGCGAGCGCACGATTGCGACATCTTGGCAGTATCGCTCTTTTCGCGAGTGTTATGACGATCACCGCGGCTCCGGCTTTTGCGCAATCATTGTCGTATCAGCCGGTCGATCACGGTTTGGCTTTCCCGCAATACGCGCCGCAGGCACAGCAGCCGAGCGCGCAGAGCAACGACGAAATGCCGGCGGCGCTGCGCCGTCAGGTGGTTTCGTATCAGGGCAACGAGGCGGCCGGCACCGTCATCATCGACACCGCGCACACCTACCTTTATCTGATCCTCGGCGGCGGCAAGGCGTTGCGCTACGGCATCGGCGTCGGCCGTCAAGGCTTC
>DATARE010000281.1:0-1548 GCA_036264295.1 Micropepsaceae bacterium
CTTCCAACAGGCCATGCCATAGAAGCTCGTAGGACGCGATCTTATAGAAATCGACATAGGGTTCGAGTTCGTCCACCGCGGCGAGATAAAACGGCGTGCAGGAGAACGCGATGCCGCGCTCATGGGCGCGTTGCGCCAAGGGCGCCAGATGCGCCACCGGCAATTCCCACGCGACGCGCGCGCGATGGGTGGCGCTGTTGGCGAGAATTTCCGGCGCGAACAATTCCTTCACCCGGAAAAGCTGAAATTTGACCGCGTCGCAGCCGCAATCGGCAGCGGCGTCCACGAAGGCGAGCGCCCGGGACAGATCCTGCGCGTGATTGCTGGATGCTTCGGCGATGAAGGTGACGGCCACGTTTTATCCTTTCGCTTAACCCGTTCTTAAAGCCGCATGGCTAAAACGGAGTTAACGAAAAGGGACGTCCATGGGCGCGATCGCAGCCAGCACCAATATTTCCTGGACCGCTATCGATGGGGCGAGCCATCACGGCATGCTGGTCACGCGCAAGGACGGCTATGACGTGATCGCCTGTTATGTGTGCGGCTTCCGGCATGTCGTTCCGCTGCCCGACCCTGCCGCGCTCGAAGAGGCCTACCGCGAAGCCTATTACACCGTGGAAAAGCCCACGTTCCTCAGCCATGCCGGCGAGGACCAGGAATGGGCGGCGCTCAGCCAGCGCGATCGTTTGGAGAGCTTCGAGCGCCTGCTGCCGCCCGGCCGGCGCCGCATTCTCGATATTGGCTGCGGACCGGGATTCTTCCTGAAAACGGCCAAGGAACGCGGTTGGACGACACGGGGCGTGGAACCCTCGCGCCAGGCGGCAGAGCACGCCCGCGGTCTCGGCATCGACATCGTCGAGGATTTCTTCAACGCAGGCACGGCGGCAACGCTTGGCCATTGCGACGTCGTGCATCTGAACAATGTGCTGGAGCATGTGCCCAACCCGCTTTCATTGGTGCGGCTGGCGCGCGATCTGCTTGCGCCCAAGGGACTTCTCTGCCTCAACGTGCCCAATGATTTCAGCCCGTTCCAGGAGAGCGCCCGCGCGAGCCTTTCGCTGCCCGAATGGTGGGTCGCCCCGCCCCATCATTTGAACTATTTCGATTTCGAATCGCTGTCGCATCTTCTGACCAGGGCCGGCTTTGCCATCGCCGAACGCGGCACCAGCTTTCCGATGGAACTGTTTCTGCTGATGGGTCTCGATTACACCAGCGACCCGGCGCTGGGTCTGGCCTGCCACAACCAGCGCAAGCGCTTTGATCTCGCATTGGAAAAGGCCGGCTATCGCGAGACGCGCCGCCGCTTTTATGCCGCGCTGGCCGAGGCCGGAATCGGCCGCGAAGCCGTCATCATCGCGGTCAAAGCCTGACCTGCCGGTGGGCAAATTCTTCCGACTCGTAAGCCTAAATTAACGCTGATCGAGGAAAGATTGGCACGAAGCCGCGGATTTTCTCCCGGCAAAAAGGCGTATGCCATGACCGATTCAGACGCCCAAGATTTGCTGCTGTGCGATGCGGCCGTTACGGCCCCCGAGAAGATAGACGGCT
>DATARE010000291.1:0-8206 GCA_036264295.1 Micropepsaceae bacterium
CGTCGAGGCCAAACCGCTTGGTGCCGACGAACTTCACGCCGCAGAATTTTTCGAAGGCTTCGGCTTCGATCAGCTTGTTGAGGATCGCGCGTTTGCCCTGCGCCGTGAACGTGATCTGCTTGTCGGGCCCTTCGATCCGGCGTTGCAGCCAATCCTTCTGCTCCGGATCGTTGATGTGCATGAACTCATAGCCGATATTCCCGCAATAGGTGCGACGGAGAATGTCCACCATCTGGCGCGGCGTGGCCGATTCCAGCCCCATGACGCCGTCAATGAAGATCGGCTTGTCCAAATCCTCGTCATGGAACCCATAAAAGGATGGCTGCAGCTGGGCGTGGGGCTTCTTCTTGTCCAAGCCCAGCGGGTCGAGATTGGCTTCGAGATGCCCGATGACGCGATAGGCGCGCACGAGCTGAATGGCGCGGATCGAAGCTTGCGAATCGCTTCCTGAGCCTGCGGTCGCAGGAGCTTGAACCGCCGGCGGGGACGCCTTCTTGATAGCCTGCCCCCAATCGCCGGTCAGGGCCGAAACCAGCTCACCGTCTTGGAGATTGAGTTTCCGATCCCGGTTCCACGCCGGCCCCCTGCCCAATTGCGAGGGCGATAGCCCGTTTTCCCCCAGCGCGTCGAAAAATGCGCGCCAGGTGCCGTCGACCGAATCGGGCGCGCTCAAATATTGCGCGTAGAGCGCTTCGATGAAGGCGGCGTTGGTGCCGAACAGGAAGGAGGTGGCGTCCAGGACCTCATTGGGCGAGGTGCCTTTCGGAGCGCGATTTTCTTTAGATTCCGCAGTCATTTCAGGTGCTTGAGTGGCTTCTTGGGTGGCAGCGGCGCTCTCCCGGGCGTCGCCCTCTGGTCACGCGTTTTTCAGGAAACGCGCCAGATCGAGTCAGGCGTAGCGCAGTTCGGTTAAGATTGCATTCTCCAAAAAACCCATTGACCCGGGCAAGACAGGCTTAAGGAAGCGTCCTGCCGGGCGAAATTGTACCCCCCATATCTAGGAAGCCTTCAGCAGCTCCACCAGGGTCGTGCCCAGCGCCGCCGGATTCGGGCTCACGCGGATTCCGGCTGACTTCATCGCTTCGATCTTGGAGCCGGCATCGCCCTTGCCCCCGGAGATAATGGCGCCGGCATGGCCCATGCGCCGGCCCGGCGGCGCCGTGACGCCCGCGATGAAGCCGACGGTCGGCTTCTTAACCTTGGAATGTTTGATGAAGTCGGCGGCGTCTTCCTCGGCCGAACCGCCGATCTCGCCGATCATGATGATGGATTGCGTTTCGGGGTCCGCCAGGAGCATCTCCAGCACGTCGATATGCTCGGTGCCCTTCACGGGATCGCCGCCAATGCCGACGCAGGTGGTTTGCCCCAGACCGACCGCCGTGGTTTGCGCCACCGCTTCATAGGTGAGGGTGCCGGAGCGCGATACAATACCGACGGAGCCGCGGCGATGGATGTGGCCCGGCATGATGCCGATCTTGCATTCGCCCGGCGTGATGATGCCCGGGCAATTGGGTCCGATCAGGCGCGAGGCCGAGCCGCAAAGCGCGCGCTTGACGCGGACCATGTCGAGCACCGGGATTCCTTCGGTGATGCAGACGATCAGCGGAATCTCCGCGTCGATCGCCTCCAGGATCGCGTCGGCTGCGAAGGGGGGCGGCACATAGATCGCGCTCGCTGTGGCGCCGGTTTTCTCTTTCGCCTCCCGCACGGTTTCGAAGACCGGCAGGTTCAGATGGGTCTTGCCGCCTTTGCCGGGCGACACGCCGCCGACCATTTTGGTCCCATAAGCGATGGCCTGCTCGGAATGGAAGGTGCCCTGCGCGCCGGTGAAGCCCTGGCAGATCACTTTGGTGTTTTTATCGACAAGTATGGACATGTTCGTACCCGCTAAAATCAGCCTCGTCCTGAGGCTAGGTCGTCGTGATTGGCTTGAAGAAGTTTGCTCCGACGCAGAATCTCGCGATGGAGCAATTCAAGGGCCCCATCGAAATTCCCTATCAGATCGCTGTTCCAGAATCGCAGAACGTCTACGCCCTTGCTCTGCAGGAAACGTGTCCGCGCGGCGTCATAGCCACGATGTTCGGCATGCTGGTCACCATTAAGCTCGATGACGAACTTCAGTGGTGCGCGATAGAAATCGGCAATGAAGGGACCAATCGGATGCTGCCGCCGGAACGAAAATCCACTGAGCTGCGCGCCACGCAAACGTGACCACAGCTTGCGTTCATGAAATGTCGACGCAGCACGCAAATTTCTGGCGCGTGTCGTTTTTTCTTGGGTGCGGTTGAACCGGGTCATCGCATGTTGGCTCCGCCTCCCGCTGAAAGGGGGAGGGTAGGGAGGGGGTCAAACTTCTTTTCCACGATGAGGAGTACAGACGGCGCAATAAGACCCCCACCCGAATGCGGCAAGAGCCGCATTCGACCTCCCCCTTTCAGGGGGAGGCGAAGATCGCTTGCGCGGTGTGGTTTCATTTGCCCTTCACGGCGGCGACGATTTTCTGCGCGGCATCGGCAAGATCGTTGGCGGAAATAATGGCGAGGCCGGACTTCGCGAGAATCTCCTTGCCCTGTTGGACATTGGTGCCTTCCAGCCGCACGACGACGGGGACCGAAAGCGAAACTTCCTTGGCCGCCTCCACAATCCCGTTGGCGATGATGTCGCAACGCATGATGCCGCCGAAAATATTGACCAGAATCCCTTTAACGTTCGGATCGGAGAGAATGATCTTCAGCGCCGCCGTCACTTTTTCCTTGGACGCGCCGCCGCCCACATCGAGGAAGTTCGCCGGCTCCTCGCCATAAAGCTTGATGATGTCCATGGTCGCCATGGCGAGCCCGGCGCCATTCACCATGCAGCCGATGGAGCCATCGAGCTTGATGAAGTTCAGATCATATTTCGCGGCTTCCCGTTCGCTCGGCTCTTCTTCGTCCGGATCGCGCAAGGCCTGAACATCCTTGTGCCGGAAAAGCGCGTTGTCGTCGAAATTCACTTTCGCATCGAGGCAGATCACCTGGCCCGATTTCGTCACCACCAACGGGTTGATTTCGAGCAGGCTCATGTCCTTGGCGACAAAGGCGTTGTAGAGACTTTCGATCACCGTGCCCGCCTGTTTGGCCTGGTCGCCTGCGAGCGTCAGCGCATGCGCAATGGAGCGGCCCGTATGGGCGCTGAATCCCGCAGCCGGATCGACGTGGAAGGTCTGGATTTTTTCCGGCGTGTGCTTGGCGACTTCTTCGATGTCCATGCCGCCTTCGGTGGAGGCGATAAAGGCGATGCGTGAGGTTTCGCGATCGACCAGCGCGGAAAGGTACAATTCGCGCGCGATGTCCGAGCCGTCTTCAATATAAAGCCGCCGCACGACGCGCCCTTGCGGCCCCGTTTGATGGGTGACGAGATTCATGCCGAGCATGCGGGTGGCTTCGCGTTTCACCTCGTCGAGCGAGCGCACGACCTTGACGCCGCCGCCCTTGCCGCGCCCGCCGGCATGGATTTGCGCTTTGACCACCCAAACCGGTCCGCCCAGATCCGTGGCGGCGGCGACGGCCTCATCGACTGTGAAGGCGGCACGCCCCTTTGGTGTCGGAGCGCCAAACGCACGCAAAACTTCTTTGGCTTGGTATTCATGGATGTTCATGGGGCTAGCAACCGATCAGAGGAGTCACGGGAGAACGCATGGCTTTATAGCAGCCAAGTGCAAACCGGCAAGGACGGCTCTGGCGATCAGGGCCCGCTGGATTGCGCGGGTGCCGTTTGGCGGGAATCGGCGGGTTGCGCGGAAACGGGCGGACCCCGCCGGGCTCTCGATAGCTGAGCGCCAGCCCGCGCAAAGGCCGCGACGATGCCGAACAGAATCCGCAGAAACAGCCAGAGCACCGCAAAGCTCACGAGCAACAGGATGATTGCCACCCCGACGGTGGTACGGATTTCATAATTTCCGGCGGTGACAAGCATGGCCGCGTCATTGTCCGCAATCCAAGCCGCAGCCACCGCCACCAGCCCCGCCACGACCAGAACGAAGAAGAGACGCATCATCGTGATGGCTGCCGGCTTGCGGGGCTTGTCTGACGCGCCGCCGGAGCAATTTCGCTGGGCGCCGCAAGCTCGGGTGCCGCCAGCGTCTGCACGATCTGAGTATTCAAATCGGCAACGGCCCGATCTGCCTCGAGCCGCGCATTCGCGTCCCTAAGCCAGGATTGCACGGGCAGGGCGGCCGTACCGCTGAGGCGCCGAACTTCCACAACGGCATCGGCAAGATCGCCGCGGTCGAGGTCCGTCTGAGCCCGCGCGAGGCGATCGGCGGTGGCCGTACCGGCCGCATCTCCGATGCGACGGATGCTAATGAGCCGCCGCACACTGGCCCAAAATCTCGCCATTCCGCCGCTGGCGGTTTGGAGTTCGGCGTCCAGACTCTGGCGCGCGGCGTCTGGAAAACGCACGGCAAGGGTGCGCAGAGATGGTACGCCGGATTCCGCCATGGGCTGCAACGAGACGAGTGCGGGATCGTCTGGTGCTGTTGCACGCACGGCGTCCAACGGCGCAACGAATGACGAACCGGATTCCACCGCGCGCACCAGATTGGCGCGTGCCAGTGTCGCGGCCGCAAGTTTGAACATTTCGCCAGGACTGGCATTTTCGAGTCGCGCGATGCGGCCCTGCAATTGCGCGAGTGTATCGCGGTCCGCCGTCTGCGCGATTTGCGATTCCAGGGCGCCAAGCCGCATTGTGAGATCGGCAATCTGGGCGCTGGCCGCGCGCGCTTCGGAGGAGGAATTCTCGAGCGCCGCCACCCGCGTGTTCAAGGCGCCGGCTTCGTTTTTCAGCATCGCGATTTCGCGGGTCAATGCCGTTACGCTGGCATTGCTCGTGCGAAAATATTGCACCGTCAGCGCGATCCCTCCTGCCAACAGCACGAGAATGGCGATGGTAAGAAAACCCAGGAACCGCCGCCGGCCTGACCGTCTCGGTTGAACCGGTACGGCGGGAGCAATCGGTGCCGCTGAACCGGGAATTTCCGGCTGGGCTGGCGGGCTGGAAACGTCTTCCGTTTCGCTCATGGACATTTTCCGACGGCATTCACCTTAGGTGTGGCACGCTTAACGGCATAAGACTATCGCGGCGATTCCGTCGGCGGGATAAGGTCCAGCATGGCGTCCTGATTGGGCACGCCGGCAATGGCCATCGTCGCGAATGTCAGGGGCGCCAGGGCCTCCGCCGTGGCGGTGCTGATGCAAAAGGCCGTGAGCCCCTCGCAAGATGAAGCGAGCCCTGCTGTCTGCACCAAAGCAGCGAATGTTTTTGCGCTTCGTGGCGAGAACAGAAGCACGCCATCAAGCATGCCATCGCTCAAAGCCTCCTGCGCAGCCGGCGGAAGTTTCGCCACGGGTAGCGCTTCGTAGAGCACCTCCGTTTCCACCCGAAACCCGCGCGCCTGCAATGCCTGCCGGAGCCGCCCGGCCGTTTCCGCGCCCGCCGCATGCAACAGAATCCCTTTCGCCGGATCGGCCTCGCGCGCCACCGTCTCGACCAGCGCCGCCGCGTCGCCATCTGCGCTGATCACTACCGTGAAACCCGCTTGCCGTGCGGCTTCCGCCGTCTGCGGCCCTACGGCATAAATTGTAAGATCGCGCCGTTCGGTGCGAAGCGATGCGGCACGTATGCCATTGGCACTGGTCGCGAGCAGCGCCTGGACACCTTCCAGAGCGAGCGGCAGCCCCGAGAGCGTCTGCACCTCCATGACCGGCGCGATGACAGGATCATGGCCGCGCTTGCGCAGAAAACCCGCAAGGTTTTCCGCGTCATCCTGCGGCCGGGTCACCAGAAGGCGCATGTCGTCAGCATTCGCTTAAAACCGGGGAAGCTTCGCACCGGCCCTGTCACGGATTTCCCGGGCGGCATCCTCACCGGCGCTATAGGCCTGCGTACGGGCATATTCTCCCATGGCCTCATCGAAAGAGATATCGCGCGAAGCCGTCCAAATGTTCCGCCCATCGAGGCTCAGAACCTCCCCCTTGAAGCGCAGCCGGCCATCTTCGATCTCGGCCAGACCCGCAATCGGGGTGCGGCATGAACCATCGAGTGCCGCCAGAAAGCCGCGCTCGCAAGCGATCGCCAGATGGGTTTCGGCATCGTCGACCATCGCAACAAGCTGATGTGTCACCGAATCGTCGTTGCGGATTTCGATGCCGACCGCACCTTGGCACAGCGCAGGCAGCCAATCGACACCTTCCAGAATCTCGCTGTCGGGGAGCGCCAATTTCAGCCGCGACACGCCGGCGCGCGCCAGCATGATGGCGTCCGCTTCGCCCCGCGCGAGCTTCAACAAGCGTGTTTCGACATTGCCGCGCAAGGGGACGATTTTCAGATCGGGGCGAAGCCGCAATGCCTGGGCCTGGCGCCGCACCGAACTGGTGCCGAGTTTTGCGCCTTCGGCGAGCTTGTCGAACGGAGCCCCATCGCGCGCAATGAAAATATCGTGCGGATCTTCCCGCGGCAGCACAGCCCCGATGGACAGGCCGGTGGGATGCACCGCCGGCATGTCCTTCATGGAATGCACCGCGATATCGGCCTCGTCATTGAGCAGCGCTTCTTCGATTTCCTTGACGAAGAGACCTTTGCCCCCCGCTTCGACCAAGGGTCTGTCCTGAATGCGATCGCCCATGGTCTTGAACGTCAGGATGGGGCAGATCTCATCCAGCTCCTCCATCTCCCAGCCATGCACGTCGGCGAGCGACAGCCGCACAAGATGCGCCTGAGCGAGCGCCAAGGGCGAACCACGTGTGGCCAGACGGAGGACGGGGCTGTTCATACGATGCCCCTTAGCATAGATCGAAACCATGCCGTCAAAGCCTTTGCCGAAATCTTCCTCAAAACCGCTGACCGTTCTGGGCCTGGAAACGAGCTGCGACGAGACCGCCGCGGCCGTGGTGCGAGGCTTGCCCCCCGGGCCCGGGGAAATTCTTTCCAATGTGATGTTCAGCCAGATCGCCGAGCACAGTCCCTATGGCGGGGTGGTGCCGGAAATTGCCGCGCGGGCTCATGTGGAAATGCTGGACGGCATCGTCGACCGCGCGCTGAACGAGGCCGGAATCGCTTTGGCCGACGTGGATGCTGTCGCTGCGACGGCAGGGCCGGGGCTGATCGGTGGCGTCATGGTGGGGCTGGTGACGGCAAAGGCATTGGCGCTGGCATCGGGAAAGCCGCTGATCGCGCTCAATCACCTGGAAGCCCACGCCCTATCGGCGCGACTGGGCTCCGGCACGCCCTTTCCGTTTCTCTTGTTGCTGATTTCCGGCGGCCATTGCCAATTGATGGCGGCGGAAGGCGTGGGGCGTTACCGGCTTTATGGGGCGACCATTGACGATGCGGTCGGTGAGGCCTTCGACAAGACGGCCAAGCTGCTGGGCTTGCCCTACCCCGGCGGACCTCAGATCGAGATTTTGGCGGCATCGGGCGAGGCGCGGCGGTTCGCCCTGCCCCGCCCGATGCTGGGACGCGAAGGTGCGGATTTTTCGTTTTCGGGCCTGAAGACGGCGATCAGGAACATCGCCATGCAGCATGCGCCCCTAGACGCGAAACTTCAGGCCGACCTCGCAGCGGGATTTCAGGCTGCCGTGGTGGATGTGTTGGTGGACCGGGCTCATGCGGCTATGCAGAAATTTCGAACGGAGTTCGATGTTTCAAACGCATACCATTTTGTCGCGGCCGGCGGGGTCGCCGCCAATCGCGCCATTCGCCGCGAATTGGAACGATTGGCGGGCCGAGAAGGGTTTATTCTGTCGGTGCCGCCGCCATCCCTGTGTACCGATAATGGTGCGATGATCGCCTGGGCTGGGCTGGAGCGGCTTTCCCTCGGTTTGACCGATAGTCTGGAAACGCCGCCCCTTGCTCGCTGGCCTTTGCAGGATCTCGCTTAAGACAAGAGCATCCTGCTAGCAGAAGCTCAGTATTGCGCGAAGTAAACCGCAAAAGGTACGAATGACAGGATGCCTGACACCGCAATCACCACACTCGAAAGAATGCGGGCGTCTACGGCCACAATGTCCCTCGTCTCAACCCGAGCGGTCCCTAAATTCGAATTGCTCATTTCACTCTCCGTTGCACTGCAATATGCATTGTGCAAGTGCAATATAGGAAGAGATGATTAACAAACAATGACTGGAGCCGAATGCCGCCTCTGAAACTCGCCACCTGGAATATCAACTCG
>DATARE010000332.1:0-21980 GCA_036264295.1 Micropepsaceae bacterium
CTTTGATCCCCACCGTATCTATGACCAGCGTGTCGCCTTCGTAATGGCCGACGGAATCCCCATACCAGGATGGAGTCACTTTCGCCGGATGAGATTGGTTCATGCGGATGTGGCGGACTTGATGATCTGTTTGATAGATCATGGTGATCTTATCGGGCTGCTGAAACATCTCCATGCCGTTGCTGGGCAGGATGAACGGCACGCCGTTGGGCCAACATTGGTTGCGCGGATTGTGAAAGCCGAAATGCGATTTCGACTGCTCGCCCATTTTGCGCACGGTTTCGGCGGCTTCGGGCTTGAGAATGGGATTTTTGTAGTCGCCGACGAGCTGGGTCTGGATGCTGCGGCCGTCTTTGCTGCGCGACAGGTTGACCAGCGCCGTCGGACCCGATGGAAGCGCCTCGAATCCCGGCAGCCACGGGTGGGCCCAGATGCCGGAGAAATCCGGTTTCGCCCCGCCGCCCGAGGCGGCCTGTCCAGACATGGGTGCGGCTGCAAGTGCCGCCAATGCGGCTGCTGTCACTACGCTTTTGAGTTTCATCGTCGCCCTCGCCAGCTTTGTGACGGCAACGCTACACCGGTTCCGCGCCGGTTAAAACTCTGGCGGCAGCCCATCCACTGTCATTCCGTATACGGATGAGAACGCGCCGCCAAAGCCCGGTCGGCGGCGTTCCCGATTTCCCCGCTTGACTCACGCATAACTTGGTGGTTATGGATTGTTCAATAACCTATAGGTTATCGATTCCATGCCGAACCAAGCGCCGAACACGCCCGATATGCTGTTCCGAACGCTCGCCGATCCGACGCGGCGGGCGATTTTCGAGCGCCTCTGCCGCGAAGGCGAACAGACCGTCGCGGCCCTGACGGCGCGGGCCGGGGTGTCGCAACCGGCCGTCTCGAAGCATCTCGGACTCTTGAAGCAGGCCGGACTGGTGCGCGACCGCCACCAAGGCCGTTAGACGCATTACAGCGCACAGCTGGGCGCGCTTGCCCCGCTGGCCGATTGGACCAGCCAAATGGCCGGTTATTGGGAAAACCGGTTGGACGCCCTCGAAGATTTGCTCAAAAGGATGGACCAATGACCGCACCCGCAACCGAAACGCGTTCCGTCATCGTCGAACGCGATTTCCCATTTCCGCCGGAAAAGCTCTGGCGCGCGCTCACGCAACCGCATCTGATCGAGGAATGGCTGATGAAAAACGATTTTCAGCCCGTGGCCGGTCATCGCTTCAAGCTGCGCGGCGACTGGGGCGGGGTCCTGAACTGCGAGGTTCTCGCCATCGAGCCGCACAAGACGCTCTCTTACACGTGGAATTTTGCGCATGACGATGCGGCCTATAATCTGAACAGCGTGGTCACGTTCACGCTCACGCCGGCAGGCACGGGGACCCATCTGCGCATGGAACAATCGGGCTTCCGCCCCGATCAGAAGCAGGCCATAGGCGGCGCGCAGCACGGGTGGCAGCAATTCCTGGCCAAGCTGGAACAGGTTTTGGCCAAGGACTGAGGAGAAGAGATGGCAACGAAGAGCGGGGAATCTCCGTCTCGGCTGATCGATGCGCGAATCGCGGCGCTGGGCGATTGGCGCGGCGAGACGCTCGCCCGGGTGCGCAAGATCATCAAAGAGGCCGATCCCGCCGTAGTGGAGGAGGTGAAATGGCGAAAGCCTTCGAACGGGATGCTGGGCGTGCCGGTGTGGGAGCATGACGGCATCATCTGCACCGGCGAAACGTATAAGAGCGCGGTGAAGCTGACCTTCGCGAATGGCGCCGCGCTGGAGGACCCGGCGGGCCTGTTCAATTCCAGCCTCGACGGCAATGTGAGGCGCGCCATCGATTTCCACGAAGGCGAAAAGATCAACGAGAAGGCGTTGAAGGCGCTCGTTCGCGCGGCCGCCGCATACAATCGGAGCAAAACGAAGACGAAAGCCAACCGGTGAAGGGGCGGCAGCCGCTCCGTTCGGGGGCGCGTCGTTTATTGCCGGGCGGGCAAATCCGGCAATAGCGGCGGCTGCGGACCGATGACCTGTTCCAGCGCATCGCGGACACAGGCTTCCTCACCCGTCGGTGTCGCCATGCCGCCCGCCCCCATGGCGCCGATAAGCTGGCCGTTGACGATGATGGGAAGCCCGCCCTTGTTCGTGGTCAGCCCGTAGCCCGCCACGTTCTGGCTGGTGAACGGGTCCTGGACGTTGCGGTTGGTGAGCGCGTGCGAGGGCGCGCGCGAACGCAATGCCGTCAGCGTCTTGGCTTCCGTGGCCTTGATCTGGACCCAGCCTTCGCCATCCATGCGGCTTTCCAAAACCGGCAATCCTTGCGGATCGAGCACGACCACAACGACCGGGCTGTTGATCTTGCGCGCGGCGGCCTGGCAGGCGGCGGTCAATTTTTCGGCGGTGGCAAGATTGATCGAGACATGGTCGTGGAGGCGCTCCGCGGCCTTGCCGGAGACGACGAATTGCTGGGGAACCTGACCATCGCCGTCATAGCTGGTGGCCGCATAGGACGCGGAGGCCGCAAGAGTCGCTGCGGCGGCGATTGTCGTGAAGCGCATGGTTCCTCCCCATTGTCGTCTCAGAATGCCACGCGGGCGCGCAGCCTTACAATGAGGGCGGCAGCTTCGGGGGCAATTCGCATTCGCGGGATGGGGCAGCGATGTGATATAAGAAGCCAAAATAGACGGGCGGACGGATTTCTGTTCGATCTTCGCCAAGCCGCAAGTTTGAGCTTCGTCACATTCATCACCAAGGAGGATGCGATGTTCAAAACGGGGTTGCTGGGTAGCACGATGCTGATCGCGTCTCTCGCCGCGGGCATCCAATCGGCGCAGGCGGACGAGTTTGCCGGCAGCGTTCAGGGCGTGGTCAAGAGCGCTTCGGGGCAAGCGCTTCCCGGCGCCTATGTCAAACTGATCAATGCGCAGAAACGGCTGACGTTCATGGCCGTCAGTCAGGCGCAAGGGCATTACACGCTGAACAATCTGCCGCCGGGCGATTACACGGTGCAGGGCATTGGCAACGGCTTCCAGAGCAAGCCCACGCCGGTGGCTCTGACGTCCGGTAAACCGATGACCGCCGATGTGTCGCTCACGGACAAGCAGGGCAATGTGATCCCGAACGGATGGATTCGCACGCCCGGGCGCGTTGCCGGCAACGAGCTGGATGCCGAATTGGCGCCCCCGAAACTGCCGGAAGGCGAAGGCAAAGCCATTGTGGAAGCCAAGTGCAACCAATGCCATTTCCTGCACCGGCTGACGCAGGAGAGGTGGACGCACAAGAATTGGGAGCAGAAGATCACCTGGATGCGCGAACGCATCCACGAACGCGGCGCCAACGATCTGACCGATGCCGAACAGAAAATCGTGGTGGATTATCTGGCGAAGAACTTTTCCGACACCACGCCGAAAGCCGATCCCAATGGCCGCTTGTCGCGAACCCTGCTGAAAGGGGACGCCGCCAAATATATCGCCGTCGATTTTGCAGGCCCCAATCCCGATGCCGCATTCCACGACGTGACCGTGGATGCGCGCGGCGTGGCATGGATCAACCAGCTTAACGTCTATGCGCTCGCCAAATTCGATCCGAAGACGTTCGCGTTCAGCGAGATTCGTCCGCCCGATCTCGGCACCAAGCCGGGCACCCTGGCGCATATGGGGCCGCCGGCGCGCGGTATGGACGATACGATCTGGATGGCGGATATCGGCGGCAGCCGCCGCTGGCTGCAATTCGATACCAAAACCCAGAAGTTCAACTCGGTTCTGGTGCCCAGCGACTTCAAAGGTCCGATCAGCGGAAACTTCATGCGGGCCGACCCGAACGGGAAGATGGTGTGGACGACGGCTGGCAACCGGATCGTGGGCTTAAACATCCAAACCAAGCAGTTCGTGGGCTATGACATTCCGACCAAGAATCCTGGCGCTTACGGGATGGATGTTGCCGGCGATGGACGGGTTTGGTTTGTGGAGCGGGAAGCGAACAAAATCGGGCGGCTGGACCCCTCCAGCGGAAAGATGGACGAATTCCCGACGCCCGGCGTCGATGTTCCGCGCCGGATGGGAACGGATTGGGACGGCAATCTCTGGGTCGGCTTCCATGAGACAGGCAAGCTCGTGAAGATCGACCAGAAGACCGGCAAGATGACCTTTTACGAACCGCCGACCAAGGGGAGTGGCGCGTATATCCCGAGGCCCGATCCAAGGACGAAGATGATCTGGCTGACCGAGCAGACAGCGGACAAGATCGCCCGCTTCGATCCGAAGACGGAAACCTGGACGGAATTCTCGCTGCCGATCGTGGAATCGGATGCGAGACGGATCGAACTGGACCCGACGAACCCGAACCGCATCTGGTGGTCGGGCGATACGTCGACCCATCTGGGCTATATCGAATTGGTCGACCAGTAGGCGCGCACGCGGCGAAGCGGCCATGCAGAGGGCGTACGCGCCCTCTGCATTGTTTTTTCGTTGGAAGGCTCAAACCCACCGGCTCATGGATTGAGATAATTCAACCTAACCGTCATGGCCGCCCCTGTGGCGGCCATCCATGAGCACCTTCATAGTTGAAGATCATGGGGCGCCGCGCACCCGGCCCGGCGATGACGATTTTCTGCGATCAAAAATCCGGCTTGGCTGCCTTGGGCACATCGGAATCCCTTCCGGGAAACCATTTGATGTTTTCGGCGCAGGTTTGTTCCGCCCAATCGGCGGGATCGCTTCCGCCATTTCTATACGTCATTGTCGCAGTCCATGGCGTCGTGAAGACGTTCTTGTCTTCGACCGTGAAGCTGAGCTGCAAATATTTGCCTTTGGCGTTCGCCTCCGGTTTCCCATCGGGGACGTTATGTTCCTTCGCGTCCCGTTCGAATCCTTCTTTCGCGGCATCGTAGTCGAGCATCCGGTAGCGTTCGACCACATGCAATGCCGCGGTATGCGGCGTGCCATACCAATCGACCATGGAATAGGGCCCGATCTTCATGCCCACCGTGTCGATAACGAGCGTGTCGCCTTCATAATGGCCCACGGAGTCGCCGTACCAGGACGGCACCAGTTTTGCCGGATGCGCTTCGTTCATGCGCACCTGGCGGACCTGATGATTGTATCCGTAAAGGATGGTGATCTTGTCCGGCTGCTGCACCAATTGCGTCGGGCCGTTGGTGAAAACGAAAGGCGCACCTTCCGGCCAACATTGGTTGCGCGGATTCGGATCGCCAATGCCTTTCATTCCAAGTTCGCCGTGCTTTTTGACGACCTCGGCTGCGTCGGGTTTCAGAATTGGATTGGTGTAATCGCCGGCCAGCCGAAGGATGTCGCCGGTGCCGTTCGCGCGGCGCGCCCTGTTGACCAGCGAGGTGGGACCGGATGGAAGCGGTTCGAACCCCGGATTCGCATGCACCCAAAAGCCGGAGAAATCCGGAACCGATGCAGCGCCTTTCGCCGCAGATTGCCCAAAGGCAGGCGTCACAGGGACTGCCGAAAGTGCGAGTAACAAAGCGAAATTGCGCCGCTGCATGCCCATCGCTGTCCTCTCCGGTTCGTGACACTCCACTGAAGCTCTTGGGGTAACGCTACATCCCTTATCGTCTGCGTTTCAAAGACGAACGGCGCATATCCGTTCGCATTGGGTTCTGTACAAAAGAGGCTGAGGCAGCGTGTGGCTCAGCCCCAATCTTTTCTCAGCCGCGGCTGCCCGGACAGAGTTCCAGCGTCACGTCGGGCCAGCCATTCGCCACTCCGCCAATGGACGAAATAGCGAGCTTGTTTTCCATCGGGTCGAACAGCATCAGCGCCTGAAATGACATCGGGTCAACAAATTGGCCCGCGCGCGCGGCTTCGACGATGAGCGATCCGTCAATCGTGGTCGCACCATTGACAATGGTGCCGGCCATCACGGCTTCGCCACGGCTGTTCTTGCTGCGCATGCCGGATTTGAAATAGGGCTTTTCGCAGCTGCCGCCCGCTACGCGCCAGGACCCCGCCATCATGGCCGCGAGCTTGTCCGGCTCGTCAGCAAGTCCGCCTGCGTTCAGCGGCTGCTTCGATCCTTCCGGCAGCCCCAACAGGGTGCGCGTGCGAATGCGGTCGCCCTTTTCATCGATGACCTGCAAAGAAGCCTGGAATTGCGCCGGCGGAGGCAGCTTCAAAGAAGTTTCCGCCTGCGAGATGTAGAGGCGGTTGTTCGGCGCAAAAAGAATTTCCGCGAGAATTCTTGTGTTGGCCGTTTCCACTGTCAGCCGGCGGGTGGCATGAAGATCGAGATTCTCGATGGCATCGTATTTGATCGTGCCCTTGGCGCGGATGGCATCGGCGGCATGCTCCACGGCCGTGTTCATTTCATCTTTCGCATTCGCGAAATCGACAACCGTGATGGTGTAGGTTCCGCTCACCCGGGAACCCGGCGGGACAGTTGCAGTGAACACATGCGCCGCCAATTCGGCGCCCTTGGCCGTCTTGTGCGTTCCTTGCGTGACGACGGGGGGCGCCGGGAAATTCGCGGAGAAAAAATTCTCCTGGTTGGTATAGACGTCAAACGACTGGGCGGAGACCGCGCCGGAGAGGAACAAAGCCACCACGGCCGGAATAAGACTGACGAAGCGCACCGATACCCTCCTGGAAATTGAGATCCTGATTATTGCATAAACGTTCTTGCGCCGGTTGGAAAATCCGCCGTGCATACGCTTGCGCGCGCGTTCCGCCTCGCAGGATTAGCGTTCCGGGCCCGAGGCTTTGGGAAGATTGTACTTCTGCGAGCGCGCATTCAGTTCCTCGACCTGTTCTACCTTGTCCGAGGTCGCCCGGCTTAAGGCGCCTTTTTGCGAATCCGCGATGCGGCCGGTGGTTTTCAATTCGGTCAAGGCTCTGTCGACCGCCCCCAGCGCGATGTTTACCATCGGTGGGGTCTGACCTACGGCCACTCGCGCTGCTTTCATGGCTTCAGCGGTCGCGGGGAAATTCGGGCCGCCGATCACGGCAAAGAGCGGCTTTTTGACCATCTCCGCCGCTTTCACGTAGTCTTGCGCGGTCGGCAATCCAAGCCACACACAGTCCACACCGGCCTCGGCATAGGCGGCCGCCCGATCCAGCATCTCCGTGTGCGAACCGTTCGGAGTCGGGGCAAGGCAGCGCGCGATCAGCACCATATCGGTGCGGGCGTCGGCGGCGGCATGGATATTGTCGATCATCCGGGCTTTGGGAAGCACGCCGGGAACGGCATAGGCAGTGGCGCGATTGAGCGGCATGCGGTCGTCGAACGCCGCGCAGGCGATGCCGCCCCTCTCCGCCTGCTTGGCGAAGCGATAAACATTCAGCGGCGTGGCGCCAAAATCATCCACATCCGCGACCACCGGGATGTCCACATTCTGGGCAATGATGCTGTCATAGGCAACGAGTTCGGACACGGTGACGACCGCCTGATCCGGCAGCCCGAGCAATTCCTGGTTGGTGGCGCTGCTGCCGACAAACACGCCCTTGAACCCGTGAACTTCGATGAGACGCGCGGTCAGGACATCGTAAGCGTTGGCACAGATCAGCGGCTCCGGCCCGTTCATCAGGGCGCGAAACCGCGCTCCCATGGAACGTGGCGCCGGGCGCGCCGCGGGCTCTGGCGCGGCTGCGGCCGCTGGACCGGCAGCCGCCATCAATCCTGTCGCCGCCAATCCCGCAGCTTGAAAAAACTCGCGTCTGCTTGTGTCTGTCGCCATGACCGCTCTCCCCGCTCCCCAGAGGCTGTGAAGGTTCAGGTTAAATGTTTTGGCCACGAATATCTATGCCGCGCCGCCCCGGTAATGGTGGCGGGGTGACTTCCGCCTCATCGGCAACATGCTATCGTCGGCCAACATCAACGTTGATTGCGGCAACATGGAATGAAGCGCCTTCCTCTGGCCGTTTTGGCGATTCTCGTTGTTCTGGCGGTCATGGCCGGGGGCGCAATCTGGCGGCTGGGCGATTTGCGCTCGCAAGGCGCAACGCTGACGCCCAATTCTTCGGCCGATGCGGTGGGCGGTCCCTTTGCTCTCATCGATCAATTCGGCAAGCGCCGCACGGACAGGGATTTTCGCGGGAAATTCATGCTGGTGTTTTTCGGCTACACCTATTGCCCGGATATCTGCCCGACGACCCTTGCGGTGGAAGCCGAGGCGCTCGACAGGCTGGGCGCGCGCGCCAATCGCATCGCGCCGATATTCATTTCGGTCGATCCAAAACGAGACACGCCCGAAAAGCTCAAATCCTATCTTGCCTCCTTCGATGCGAAGCCGCCCTCCACGCGGCCGGGTTTCATCGGCCTGACGGGAAGCGAGGCGGAGATTGCCGCCGCGGCGAAAGCCTATCGCGTGTATTACCGCGCGCATCTGGACGCCCGCGCGGAAGGCGGCGCGAACTATGCCATCGACCATTCAACGGACATCTATCTCATGAACGGGCAAGGAAAATTCCTGGCCTATTACTCGGCCGGGATCTTGCCCGACGAAATGGCGGCGGATTTGATGAAGAAGACAGTCTCGCCGCCGTAAGTCTTTTCCTCTAATCTGGATGCCGGGAGGAATTGCCATGCTACGCTATGCAATGGCGGGCCTGTTCTTGGGCTCGCTCTGTATTTCGCCGGCCGTCGCGGCAGACAGCGCCACCCCGGATTTTTCCGGCATGTGGGCGCGCAATGCGTTCAATTTCGAACCGATTCCGGGCCAGCCCGCGCCGCTCATCAATTTGAAGCGGATCGCCGACGGCACCGGCGATGGCGGCCAGATTGTCGGCGACTACAACAATCCCATTCTGAAGCCCGAAGCCGCCGAGATCGTCAGGAAAAAGGGCGAGATATCCAAAACCGGCACGCCGTATCCCGATCCCTCCAATAGCTGCGCGCCCTATGCGCCTCCGTTCACTTACGCGATGCAATTGGGCGTCCAGATCGTGCCGGCCAAAGACCATATCACCATGCTTTACAGCCAGGACGATCAGGTTCGCCGGGTGCGCCTGAACGCCGCCCATCCGCGCAATCTGAAACCGTCGCCGATGGGGGATTCGGTCGGCCATTATGAGGGCGATACGCTGGTGGTGGATACGGTCGGCGTGAAACCAGCGCCTTATGCGATGATCGACCGCTTCGGCGTTCCCGTGACCAATGCGCTGCATGTGGTGGAGCGCTATCGCCTGATCGACGGCGCGGCAGCCAAGCAGGCGCAGGACGTGTATGAGAAGCGCGAAGGCCGCGTGGGCGGCGGCCCCGGCGCCATGCTCATCGATTCCGATACCAGCCTCAAGGGTCTGCAAATTCAGATCACCGTCGAAGACCCCACCATGTTCACCACGACATGGTCGGCCGCTTCCACCTATCGGCGGGGGCGCGGACCCTGGCTGGAACAGGTCTGTGCCGAAGACACGTTCAATTTTGCCGAGAACAAGCCGGCGGAAATTCCCATCGCCGAGAAGCCGGATTTCTGAACCCGTCGGAAGCGTGCAGAGCCGACACCTGAACCGTTGCGCAAGAACAGGAACGGCGGTTAGGCTGTATTTTGGACGGAACGCGATCGAGTAGGAGTTGAGTGATGCACGCTCTCGCGCGAGCACCCAAGACCGTTCAGAAATCGGCAGCGGCGAGCAAGCCCGTTCACCGAGCCCGTCCTGACCCTGCATCGGCCCGAACCGCGGCATATATCGGTGCCGAATTCCGCGGCATTCCCCTCCATGCGTCCGCACCAAGAACGATCCAGACGAAGCTCTCGGTCAATCAGCCCGGAGATCGTTACGAACAGGAAGCCGATCGCATCTCCGATCAGATCATGCGCATGCCGGAGCCGCAGATCACCCGCATGGCCTCCCCCGGCGTGCAGCGCAAATGTGGTTGCGGCACCATGTCGACGCCAACAGGCGTATGCGAAGAATGCGCAAAGAAACGCCCATCGGTCCAGCGCATGCGCGTGGAGGATGCCGGGCAAATTGAAGATGGTTTTGCACCGCCCGCCGTCAATGACGCGCTGCATTCCCCGGCCCAATCACTCGCTCCCGACATGCGCACATTCATGGAATCGCGGTTCGGGCACGATTTCAGCCAAGTGCGCATTCATACCGATTCCGGCGCGACCCATGCTGCCGAGGCCGTACAGGCGCAGGCCTTTACATACGGAAACCATATCGTTTTCGGCAGCGGCAAATTTGCGCCTTCAACGAATATGGGGCGGAAGCTGTTGGCCCACGAACTGACGCATGTCGTGCAGCAGGGCGCGGCGCCATCGGCAGTGTCGCATGGCGCGGCCGAAGGTCTCCGGAGTTCCAATCTTTCCGGAGCGGGTGTGCAGCGCGCGCCAAAGGACGACAAGGACACGGCAAAGAAAGATGACTGCCCGCCGATGGAAAGCGGCGAGCGGGAGGAAGCGGCCAAGGCGAAACTGCAGATGGTCGAACGAATCCCGCGACAGGAATGGCTGATCTATGGCTTTCCGATCGGCAGCAGCGATATCTCGGCTTCCGATGCCGGCGGCTTTATCGCCGACATCGTGAAAAGCCTGATGCAGGGTCACATGATCTATATGACCGGCCAGGATCCGGTGGAAGTCGTCGGTTATACGGATTGTTTCGCCGGACAGAAGGTGGACAATCCCACTCTGCGCAACAGTCGCGCTGCGAAGTTCTGCGCAGGCGTGAAGGATCGTTACTCTGCAACGCCCAAAACCTATCCCGCGCTGATCCGCGCCTGCGAAGCGGCTCCGGCCGATCAATATATCGGCCCGAACACAACGCGCGCGGAAAGGGCACAGAACCGGAGCGTTCTCGTGCGTCGGGTTGCCGCGACCGTTCCGGTTCAGGAGGACGGGAACCAAAATTATCCGCACAATCCGAAATTCGGGCCGAGCGAGTCCCATTGTGCGGCATATTCCACAAGCCTGGCACACGACATTCTCGGGCCGATTTACACGAGCAATGCGCATTGTTCGTGTATGGTGACCCCCGACGAACCGCACAACAATTGTGTGCGCGATTGCCTGCAGGAAAAGATGTGGACTCTGCTGGCGAATGAAAGCCGCGGCCGCAAACCCGGCGATCCACCAATGGACATCGACAAAGCCTGTCCGCTGATTTGGCAACATCACCGGGAGTGTTATCGCGATTGCGGCTGCGCGAGCGGATTCATCAGCTACCCGGCATTCGACGGAGTCTGCAATGTCGCTCTGCCCTGCGCGATTGATTCCGCGGCCATCAATGTGCTGAACCGCTGCATGCCTGCCACAAAGGATGACAAATACCAGCCGACGGATTGATCGGCGGCGCACCAACATCTCCGGGTCTGCGGGCGCTCGCGGCGGGGGCGGAAATCATGGTAAGCATGGCCGCGGGATTGGGATGGGCAACGCCATGATGGGGCGTAAGCAGGACATGCGGCGGAAACTGCTTCTATTATTCGCTGTCGCGGTGGCGGCGGTTATGCCCATTGCTGGGCAAAGATCATCGGTGGCTGCACCCGCAAGCGTCGCGGTTCCGGATTTGTCGGGGGTGTGGAATCACCCCGCCTTTCCCTGGTTCGAGCCGCCGGCATCGGGTCCCGGCCCGATCACCAATCTGTCCCGCTGGGCCGAACAGCGGCCCGCCGGTTTGACCGGCTCGGCGGCGTTGCCGCCCAGCACCGTCGGGATCAGCGATTACGATCAATTGGTCGGCGATTACAAAAGCCCGATTCTGCAACCATGGGCCGCGGCGGTGGTCAAACGGTTGGGCGAGATGTCGCTGGCGGGAGTCACATTTCCCAATCCTTCGAACCAGTGTTGGCCGTTTCCGGTGCCGTTCATTTACAAGCAGTTTCAAGTGCAACTGATCCAGCAGCCGGACAGGGTCACGATGCTGTACAGCGGCGATCACGAAGTGCGCCGGGTGCGCATGAACGCATCCCATCCCTCCCCGCTGAAACCGTCCTGGTACGGAGATTCCGTCGGTCATTATGAAGGCGACACGCTCGTCATCGACACGGTCGGTGTCAGAACGGACCGCCCTTATGCGATGCTCGATCTGTTCGGCACGCCGTTCAGCGACAGGCTGCACATCGTGGAGCGTTTCCGGCTGCGCAGCTATGACGACGTGAAAGACGCCATCGAGAGGAACAGAAAAGAGAATTGGCTTTTCAACGGCGATGTCTGGGCGGACTATCACGGGGGGAAGTATCTGCAGCTTCAGATCACCATCGAGGATGAAGGCGTGTTCACCACGCCCTGGACCGCGACGCTGACCTATGTGCCGGATGCCAATCCGATACCGGAGGGCGTCTGCGCCGAAAATCCGCACGAATATTACAGCAACAAGGATTCGGACGTTCCGAAAGCCAGCAAGCCGGACTTTTAGGGCGCCAGTCTAAGCGGCGTCGATCGGCGGCGTTAGGTTATTTCAAGACGTCGCCATGGTCCTCTTGAGCCGCGAGAAAAGCAGCCGGGAGTGGATTTTCCGTGCGATCCACCGATCTGCGTTCCGGGCCCTCATAATAAAAGCGATCCGCAAGCGGCACTTCGCCCACCACCCGCACCTGGAGCACGATCCCGTTGTCGGCCTCAACGGACATTGCCGGGTCGCGCACGGCCAATCGCGAAGGCGATACGCGGGAGTCTGGCATCACGCTGGTCTGCTTCGTCAGGCGAGCCAGCCGGTCTTGGATGTAGCGCCAGAGACCCGTGATCTCCTTTGCGGATGGCGATTTCGGTACGACCTCGCCGACCGTCCGGCCGTCGACCATGCTGGCGGCAAAATCGGTGCGGTGATGAAGGAACACGGGTGCAACGGTCCCGTGCTGCGAGAGGGCAACAGCGGCTTCGCCGGTGATGCGCGCACGCGCGGTTGCACCATTGATGACAAAGATCATGGGCTTGCCGAAACACTCTCCCATGTCGAGCGTTGCACCAACCGCGCGCAGATCATGCGGCGAGGGCCGCGTCGGCACGATCACCAGATCGGCATGGGCAATGACATGCGAGATCGCATCCGAAATCGCCGGTGGCGTGTCGATGATCGCAAGCTGGGTACCCGTATTGGCAAGATGGGTCAGCGCGCTTTGCAATTCGAACGCGCCGACTTTTGCAAATTGCGGCGTACCGGCCTCACGCACATTCCACCATTCCGAGAGCGAGCCTTGCGGATCGGTATCGATCAAGGTGACGGGCCCTGCGCCGACGCGTTCTGCCTCCACGGCCAGGTGGCCGGAGAGAGTGGTCTTTCCCGAGCCACCCTTCTGAGATGCGATTGCGATCACGAGCATGGAGACACCCTGAAAAAAATCATTGGTTCGGTGCCTAGGCTAAGCCGTATTGATTGCAGTCGCGTTAAGAGGCGCGCCGGCCCATACGGCGTTGAAATTGTTGATATTCCCATGGCCGGGGACACCCGGCGTTTTGCGGCATAAGCTGCTGCAACATCCAAGCCGCAAGGGGGGCACCCGTGCAGAAGCCAAAAACGAAACGACGCTTCGCCGCAAAGAAACCGCCGGCGAAGAAGACCGCCGCCAAAAAGAAGCCTGCACGCGTGCTCAGGCCCAAACTCGACGCACCGGTTTACTACGGTCTCTATCCGGCAATCGTCACGAACATCGTCGATCCGAACCGGCTGGGCCGCATCGAAGTCCAACTTCCGATCGCCACAGCGACAAGCAAGACCACCCGCGGCTGGGCGACATTCGCCACACCCTATGCCGGGCCCGCACAGGGGATGCAGTTCATGCCCGATGTGGGCGATCAGGTGGTGGTCGCATTCGGCGCCGGCGATCTGCGGGCCCCTTTTGTGTTAGGTGCCTGCTGGAACGCCAAGCAGACGCCGCCGCAATCCGCCGACGCGGCAAACAACAAAAAGCTGCTGAAATCGCGCGCCAAAAGCGTGTTCGAATTCGACGACACTACAGGCGCGGAGAAAGTCACGCTGGCCACCCAAAGCGGCCATACGCTGGTGCTGGACAATGCCGCCCAAGTCGTAAGGATCATGCACGCCAATGGATCGGTCATTACCATGACGGCGAGCGGCCAGATCAAAATCGAAGCCGGTGCTTCGGTGGAGATTTCAGCGCCGGCGCTGAACGCCCATTGCGCGGTGGCCAATTTCGATGGGATCGTCAATTGCAACACGCTGATCGCATCGACCGGCGTGGTGTCGCCTTCCTATACGCCGGGCGCGGGCAACGTCTGGTAAGCACGCATAGTGAAATCGCATTGGCAGCCAAAAACGCGGCGGAAAGCGGCGCCTAACGGGTAGGGTTCACCATTTGCGGCGTTCTTCGGGATCGCCTTCCTGCCTATCCCAGTCGCCGGCGCGACGGCCATCGAACTCCGGCATCAGCGCCATGACGGCGAAAAATACCCCCATCACGCAGAACAATTCCAACAGTTCGATGGTGCTGGGATATTGGGGACCGGCCGATTGGCGCGCGAGAAGCTGCTCGGGGGATAATGTCCAACCCACGGGCATGGCACCGGGGGTGCCGCACCGGATGGTGCTGCCGTTGATGTCCTGACATGTGGGTGCGGCGAACGCTGCAGGAACGGCAAGCAGCGAAGCGATCAACGTGAAAACCACAATCAGCGTACGCATGGAGCATTTCTCAGCGACAGCGTCATCCCTTTTATAGCCGGTAATGGTTTACGTCTGCTTTGCGCAAATACGGTCCAAACCGCCACAACCCGCCAAATCCGTGGGACGTCATCACGCAGCCCGCATCGCGCGTTACCGCATGTGTTCCCACAATTCACGCTCCTCTTCCAAACGCTCCCGTTCCGTGCCTTTGAAATCGCCGCGCGAGACAACACCCACGAGCACATCGCCTTCGACCAAGGGGACATGCCGAAAGCCGCCATCCCACATCAGCCGCAACGCATCGATTGCCGATTTGTTGGGCGGCATCGTGATCGGGTCATGGGTCATGACATCGGCAAGTTTGGTTTTCGCGGCGTTCTTTCCCGCCGCCAGCACGCCCACAGCATCGCGGCCGGTGAAAATACCGACCAGTTCGCCGTCGCCATCCATGACCAGAACCGCGCCGACGCGATGGGATTTCATCTGGGCACAGGCTTCTTTGACCGTGCAGGTCGGCGCCAATGTCAACGGTGTCTGATTGCAAATAATGTCCGACAGCTGCCTCATGGGCCTTCTCCCAGAATGGATACAACGAAAACAATGGCTTGCGGTTCCATTGTTCAGTTTGCCGCTCTGGGGCACGAAGTACTTTGATCTGGGACAAATCGGCGTTTGTTTTTTCACGAAACGCGAACGCTAGACGCCTTCGGCCGGCTCCAGAGCCCGCAACGACCCGCGGCGCAGCACAATGGCGACCCCCAGCAATGTCATCGCGGCACCGATCACGATCATGGGCGTGAAGGGCTCGCCCAAAATTGCGACACCCCCGAGCACACCAATGGCGGGCCCCAGCAGCAAAACCGAACCCACGACGGACACTTCATAATGCTGGAGCAGGATGTAATAGGCGGTATGGCCGATCAAACTGCCAGCAATGACGGTGTAGGCAAGCGCAGCCCAGCCCTGCCAGGGCGCATGCGTGAGCGCCGCGATCTGGCCGCTTTCGAAAATGAAACTGGTGAGAAAAAGAAAAGGAATGCCGAACACCGCCATCCATGCCTGCATGACAAAAGGCGGAACGCCGGAAAGACGCCGCAACAGCACGGTGCCGATGGCCATGGAAATGGCATCCAGAAACAATAGGAAGACACCCAGCCAATGCGCCGCCACGCTGGCGTCCAGGCTGAACACCACGACGCCGCAAAAGGCGAGCGCAATGCCGAGCCAGCGGCGGGACGAGACCGATTCACCCAGCCAGGCCATGGCCAGCAGAACCGAGATCGGCACGTAAAGCTGGTTCACAATGATCATGGTGGAGGCATCGGAAAATTTCGCCCCGCTGAAGATCAGCGCAAAATGCAGCCCGCCCATGAAGAAGACGGCGGGTATCAGCGCCCTCCACTTTCCCGGCACGGGCCTCAGCCAGGGCAGCAGACACATCAGGACAAAAACAAAGCGCACGCCGGTGAAGAAAACCGGCGGGATATAGGTGACACCAACCTTTGCCGCGACCGCGTTGAGACCCCAGGCGAGGCAAACGGCAAGCGCAAGCAGGAGATGAGGAAGGCGCATGGGTGCGATTTCATGAAAGAGCAAGGGAGGATTAAGCCAAAAGGTCCGCTCTGGCGACCGGTCTTGTGTCGCGAGATATGGCGGTGTTGAAAGGAACTTGCGCAAGAACTTGTTGAAAAACCTGCAAATGACGCTGCACAGACCGATAGGTTCCACAAATTATTGCGGCGGCGCAGCAAAGATTCCCTCTTGGAAGCTTGCCGCAGTTTCGTCACACTTTGGGGTGTCCTAGGAAAGGGAGGAGTGTCTCCATGGTTCGGGACTTGCAGCTTCTGACCGTCGGTTTCGTCTTCGCGTTCCTCGGAGCCATCGTCATGGGGGTCTTCTAAAACAAGGAAGAACGATTGAAGGGGATCGAGGCCGGGAGCATTGCTTCCGGCCTTTTCGTTGGCGGCTTCCGCTGGTGCGGCGATGCGGGCGATGATAGGCAACGCGCACGCGATTCCCGATGGGAGTGGCCTATGACACGTCTCTTTTTCACCGTCCTGTTGTGCTCGATCATGACCGCCAGTTCCGCATCCTCCGCCCCCGCCCTCCCCACCGGCACCTTGCGCGCCACCTTTATTGCCACCAATCCGGTGCAGGGCATTGTCGATGCCAAGACCGGCGCGGTGAAAGGTCCGGCCAATGATTTGACGCACGAGCTTGGCCGGCGACTCGGTGTGCCGGTCAACGTGACACCCGCCAAAGGCGTGCAGGGCGTGCTGGCAAGCGTGAAAAACGGCGAGGCGGATATCGGGTTTCTTGCCTTCGATCCGACGCGCGCCGGCGAAGTGGATTATTCGCAGATCTATTCGCTGGCGCAGAACACCTTCATGGTGCTGGCGGCCTCGCCGCTGAAATCCTCGGGCGAAATCGACCGCGCCGGTCTGCGCATCGGCGTGACCGAAGGCGATACGGGTGCGCTCTATCTTGGGCGCACCCTGAAGAATGCGACGCTGACGCCGAACAAGGACGGCAATATGGATGCCGCATTGAAGATGCTGCGCGGCGGCGAGATCGATGCCTATGGCACCAACCGCCAGCGGCTTTACGAATTGGCGCAAGGCAATCCGGGATTTCGGCTGCTGCCCGACAATTTCTACGGCGTGCCGCAGGCCATCATCGTGAAAAAGGGCAACGCCGCGCTTTTGGCCGAAGCCAACCGCATGCTGGACGAGGCGCGCAAGTCCGGGCTGATTGCCGCCGCAATCCGCGATACTGGCTTGGTCGGTGTCGATGTCGCCCCGCCACGGGAGAGCAAATAGAGCGTCGCGATCTCACCCTTCGACGCGCTCAGGGTGAGGATTTTTATCAACCCTCATGCTGAGCTTGTCGAAGCATAGAGTTTCGGAGACGTTACGTCATGGTCAATGCGATGCGCATCTGTTTCATCGGCGACAGCTTCGTCAGCGGCGCCTTCGATCCCGAATGCCTCGGCTGGGCAGGGCGCATTTCGGCAGCCGCCCGCGCCCGCGGCCATGATGTGAGTCCGTATAATCTCGGCATACGCGGAGAAACCAGCGCTCAGATCGCGCGGCGTTGGCGCATCGAGGCCGAGTCGCGCCAATCCCCGCAGCACGACGGCCGGCTGATCTTCCAATTCGGCGTCAACGATGCCCGCGAAGTGAACGGCAAGCGCCAGCTGGAGGTGAGCGAATCGCTGACCACCGCGCGCGAGATGCTGAGTCAGGCGGCGGAGTGGAAGCCCACGCTGATGATCGGCCCGCCGCCGGGATGCGACGACGCCCGCAATGCACGCGTGAAGGAATTGTCCATCCGGTTCGCAAGTCTCTGTACGGCATTGAAGATACCGTATTTCGATTCCTTCACACCGCTGATGGAATCCGCGGCCTGGCTGCCGAGCTGCCAGGCGATAGACGGCACGCATCCCGATGCCGCAGGCTATGCGGAATGGGCGCGCCATATCGAGGCGTGGCCTGCCTGGCGCAACTGGGTGCCATAGGCCCGCGCGTCTTTCGCCTTTGACCAAGATCAAAGCCGGTTCCCAGCGCCTGTGGTCTATTGCGTGACACAGGAGGAACCGCCATGCGGCGCGCATGTATCGTTGCGATGTTGACGGCAGGCGCATTGGGCGTCGGGGGTTGCGCACTCGATCCCCGCGAGATCGAGCCTTATCGCGAAGTCTCCTGCTTCGAAGCGGCGAAAGTGTCCTTGCGTGACGCGGTCGAAGCGGCGGAGATCGAAGGCGGCAAAGCTATCGATGCCGCCTATCGCGAAGTGTCGGAAATGGGCTGCCTCGGCCGCGATCCGGGCTATTACGATGTCACGGTTCTCATTCAGGGGAAGCTCAGCCTAGTCAGCGTGAACGCGGCATCCGAACAGATTCAACCGCGTCTGGAACAAAGTACGGGACGCGAGGTGGGCGGACAATTTCTCGAACATTTGTTCGAGGGCAGTTCGACATCGCGCATTCCGGTGGCCGAACGGATAAAAATTCACCTGCACGACGCCATAGAGGCGGCCGAAAAAACCGGAGGCAAAGCGATGGAAGCTCGTGCCGAAACGAAGAACGGCAAACCTGGCTACGCAGTCAAACTGGTGGAGCTCGGAAAACTGCACATGGCCTGGGTCGACGGCGGGTAACTATTCCGCCGCTTCGATGATCTTGCGCGGATTGTAATTGAGAATTGGCCCGAGCCAGCGTTCGGCCTCCGCAAGCGTCCAATTCTTGCGCCTTGCATAATCTTCCACCTGATCGCGTTCGACCTTGCCGACGCCGAAATAGCGCGCCTGGGGATGGCTGAAATAGAGCCCGGAAACGGAAGATCCCGGCCACATGGCGTAGCTTTCGGTCAGCGTGACGCCCGCGCCTTTTTCAGCATCGAGCACGCGGAACAGCGTGCCTTTTTCGGTATGGTCCGGCTGTGCCGGGTAGCCCGGCGCAGGACGGATGCCGTCATAGGCTTCCGCAATCAACTCCTCATTGCTGAACGTTTCACCCGGCGCGTAGCCCCAGAATTCCGTGCGCACCCGCTGATGCAGGCGTTCGGCAAATGCTTCCGCCAGCCGGTCGGCAAGTGCCGACAGCAGGATGGCGTTGTAATCGTCCTTGTCCGCCTTGAAACGCGCGGCAATCGGCTCCTCGCCATGACCGGTGGTCACGACGAACGCGCCGATATGATCTTGCTTTCCGATGCCCGACGGCGCGATGAAATCGGACAGCGCCAGATTGGGCGTGTCGCGCTCGCGTGAAACCTGCTGGCGCAGCGTGTGGAAAACGCCAAGCCGTTTCTTGCGCGCTTCGTCCGCGTAGAAAACGATATCGTCGCCTTCGGATTCCGCGGGCCAGAAGCCGATTGTGGCGCGCGCCGTCAGCCATTTCTCTTCGACAATCCGTTTCAGCATGGCCTGGGCATCGGCGAACAGCGAACGCGCCACCGGCCCGGCCTGGGGATCGTTCAGAATGTCGGGATAACGTCCCTTCATCTCCCACGCCTGAAAGAAGGGGTGCCAGTCGATATACTTCACCAACTCGCCGAGATCATAGGCATCGAAGCTGCGCGTCCCGATGAAGCGAGGAACCGGCGGCGTATAGGAAGCCCAGTCGGGAGCGAAACGGTTGGCGCGTGCCTGCCCCAGCGTGAGACGGCGCTGCGGCCCGCCCTTGCTGTCATGGGCGGCGATGATGCCGGCATATTCGTTGCGCAAGTCGCCGATATAGGACGCGCGCGTTTCCTTCGAGATCAGGCTGGCAACGACACCCACCGCGCGCGACGCATCGGTCACGTAAACGGTTTGGCCGCGGTTGTAATTGGGATGAATCTTCACCGCCGTGTGGACGCGGCTGGTCGTCGCTCCACCGATCAGCAATGGAATGTCGAAACCCTCGCGCTCCATCTCGGCCGCCACATGGCACATCTCGTCGAGCGATGGCGTGATCAAACCGGAGAGGCCGATGACGTCGGCCTTCTTCTCGCGCGCGGTTTCGAGAATGCGCGCGGCGGGCACCATCACGCCAAGGTCCTCCACCTCATAGCCGTTGCATTGCAAAACCACGCCGACAATGTTCTTGCCGATATCGTGGACGTCGCCCTTCACGGTCGCCATGACAATGCGCCCGGCCGATTCGCGTTGCGCGCCCAGCTTTTCCGCTTCCATGAAGGGAATGAGATGGGCCACCGCTTTTTTCATCACACGGGCGGATTTCACCACCTGGGGCAGGAACATCTTACCGCTGCCGAACAGATCGCCCACCACATTCATCCCCGCCATGAGCGGGCCTTCGATCACATCCAACGGCTTCTTGGCGCGCAGACGCGCTTCTTCCACGTCGTCCATCACGAAATCCGCGATGCCGTGCACCAAGGCGTGGGTCAGCCGCTCCTCGACCGGAAGACCCCGCCAGGCGAGCACCACTTCCGGATCGGCTTCCTCGCCGGATTTGCGGTATGTCTGCGCCAATTGCAGCAGACGCTCAGTCGCGTCGGACCGGCGATTGAACAGCACATCCTCGATTCCGTCCCGCAGCTCGGCCGGAATATCTTCGTAAACCGGCAGATTGCCCGCATTGACGATGCCCATATCCATGCCCGCCTTGATGGCGTGGTAGAGGAAGATGGAATGCATCGCCTCGCGCATGCGCTCATTGCCGCGGAAGGAGAAGGAGAAGTTCGACACACCGCCGGACACATGCACGAAAGGAAGTGCCTGGCGAATGCGCGTTACCGCATCGACAAAGGCGCGGCCATATTCATTGTGCTCTTCGATGCCCGTCGCGACCGCGAAAATATTGGGATCGAAGATGATGTCTTCCGGCGGGAAGCCAACCCGGTCGACCAGAATCTCATAGGCGCGGCGGCAGATTTCGAATTTGCGGTCCGCCGTATCGGCCTGGCCCCGTTCGTCGAACGCCATCACCACCACGGCCGCGCCATAACGGCGCACTTTCTCGGCCGCCGCGATGAATGCCGCCTCGCCTTCCTTGAGGCTGATCGAATTCACGATGGGCTTGCCCTGCACGCATTTGAGCCCGGCTTCGATCACGCTCCATTTCGAGGAATCGATCATCACCGGCACGCGCGCAATATCGGGCTCGCCGGCGGCAAGACTGAGAAAGCGCGTCATCGCGGCTTCCGAATCGATCAACCCCTCGTCCATGTTGATGTCGATGATTTGCGCGCCGCTTTCCACCTGACCGCGCGCGATTTCCAGGGCCGCTTCGTAATCGCCCGCGGTGATCAGTTTGCGGAACTTCGCCGAGCCGGTAATGTTCGTGCGCTCGCCGACATTGACGAAATTCACCTCCGGGGTCAGCGTGAAAGCCTCCAACCCGGACAGGCGCAATTGGCGGGGCTTCTCCGGTACTTTGCGCGGGGGCAGACCGGCAGTGGTTTCGACGAAGGCGCGGATATGTTCGGGCGTCGTGCCGCAGCAGCCGCCGACAATATTGACCAAGCCTTCACGCGCGAATTCGCCGATATGGGCGGCCATGGATTCGGGCGTCTCATCATAGCCGCCGAAGGCGTTGGGAAGCCCCGCATTGGGATGGGCGCTCGTCAGCGTGTCGGCAATTTCCGAAAGATCGGAAACATAGGGCCGCAATTCCTTGGGCCCCAGCGCACAATTCAGCCCGATGGCAAAGGGTGCGGCATGGCGAAGCGAATGCCAGAACGCTTCGACCGTCTGTCCGGTCAGCGTGCGGCCGGACAGATCCGTGATCGTGCCGGAAATCCAGACCGGCAGGCGCTCGCCCAGTTCGGCGAACACTTCTTCGATGGCGTAGATGGCGGCTTTGGCATTCAGCGTATCGAATACCGTTTCGATCATGATCAGATCGGAGCCGCCACGGATCAGCGCGCGCGTCGCTTCGGCATAGGTCGCGGCCAGCGCATCGAAGCTGGTGTTGCGATATCCGGCATCGTTCACATCCGGCGACAGCGAGG
>DATARE010000092.1:0-6939 GCA_036264295.1 Micropepsaceae bacterium
TGTCCAGCGCGGGCGATGTGTTCGCTCAGGCCGATATGATCGTGAAGGTGAAGGAGCCGCAGCCGGCCGAGATCAAGCTGCTGCGCCGCGGCCAGACCTTGTTCACCTATCTTCACCTCGCGCCGGATGCCGAACAGACCAAGGGTTTGCTGGAGGCGGGCGTGATTGGCATCGCCTATGAAACAGTGACCGACATTCGTGGCGGGCTCCCGCTGCTCGCACCGATGAGCGAAGTGGCGGGGCGCATGTCCATTCAGGCGGGCGCCCATTGTCTGGAAATGGAAGCCGGCGGACGCGGACAATTGCTCGGCGGCGTGCCGGGTGTGCCGGCGGCGCGCGTGGTCGTGCTTGGCGGCGGCGTGGTCGGCACCAATGCGGCGCGCATGGCCATGGGGCTGGAAGCGCATGTGACCGTGCTCGACGTCTCGCTGCCGCGGCTCTACGAGCTCGATCTGCAATTCGGCGCCATGCTGAACACGATCTATTCCACCATCGACACCATCGAGGAGCATGTGCTTGGCGCCGATCTCGTCATCGGGGCTGTATTGGTGCCGGGTGCGGCGGCTCCCAAGCTCATCAGCGAAGCGATGGTGAAGGGCATGAAGAAAGGCTCGGTACTGGTCGATGTGGCCATCGATCAAGGGGGCTGTTCGGAAACCTCGCACCCCACCACCCACACCAATCCGACATACAGACTTCACGACGTGGTGCATTATTGCGTGGCAAATATGCCGGGCGCCGTGGCACGCACTTCCACTTTTGCGCTGAACAACGCCACCCTGCCTTTCACCATCGCGCTGGCCGAGAACGGGCCTGAGAAAGCCATGGCACAAAATCCCCATCTGCGCGCAGGGCTGAATGTCTACAAAGGGGCGCTGACCTATAAGGCGGTTGCGGAGGCGCAAAAGCTGCCGTTCCAGCGTGCCGAAGAGGTTCTGGGCCTTTCCTATTGATGGCGCGCATTCCCGTCACCGGCACAATCGCGATTGAAGACGATGAGCTGTCCGAAAGCTTTGTGCTGGCGTCGGGTCCGGGCGGACAGAACGTCAACAAGGTCTCATCGGCGGTGCAGCTCCGCTTCGATGTGGCGCATTCGCCGTCGCTGCCCGAAGAGGTGCGCGCCCGTCTGATGCCGCTTTGCGGACGGCGGCTCACCAAGGACGGTGTTCTTATCATTGTGGCACGCGCGCACCGAACTCAGGAGCGCAACCGGGCAGAGGCCCGCGAGAAACTCATCGAGCTGATCGCACGCGCGGCCACTGCGCCCACGCCACGCCGCCCGACCAAACCCACCAAGGCCAGCAAGCGCCGCCGGCTGGATGCCAAAACCGCCCGCGCCAAAATCAAGCGCGCGCGGGGCAAGGTGCGAGACGAATAGGTTCGGGCGCGGCGGCTCGATATTCTGCGGAACAGGAGGCCTCGCGCCGTTTCACTCTTGAAGCGGAAATTGCTATGTTGCGCGCGATCGGCTGGCGTGCTCGGGAGGGCTCGGTTCGTCTCGGAACCGAAACGGCGCTAAAGATCACCCGACATAAGGAGACGCCCTATGAGAAAACTCACGCGCTCTCGTAATCTCTACATCGGTGCTGGATTTGCCGCGCTGCTCGCAGCCCTTGCCGTTGGTGAGGCCGCGCTCGACAAGACCGCTGCGGCACAAGTCACGGGGGTTCAGGCGCCGCGCTTCGAAGTCGATCCCTTGTGGCCAAAGCCGCTTCCGAATCACTGGGTGCTGGGCTCCACCATCGGCGTTTGGGTGGATACGGACGATCACGTCTGGATCATTCATCGCAGTTCGGCGACGCTCGCCCGGAACGAAAAACCGCTCGAGGACAAGACCGGCGAATGCTGCGCCGGCGCGCCGCCGGTGCTTGAATTCGATCAGGCGGGAAATCTGTTGCGCCATTGGGGCGGACCGGGCGAAGGCTATGAATGGCCGGATTCCAACCACGGCATCTTCATCGACTACAAGGGCAATGTCTGGATCGGCGGCAATGGCGGCCCGGATTCAGAACTTCTGAAATTCACCAAGGACGGCAAGTTCCTGTTGCAGGTCGGCAAGAAAGGCGCGCGCCGCGACGCCACCGCCGGGGCCGGCACGGGCGAAGGTCAGGTCGCGGGCTATAAGGGCGGCAGCAACGACACGGAGAATTTCGGCCGTGTCGCGAAGATCTGGGTCGATCAGCAGGCGAACGAGGCCTATATCGCCGACGGCTATCTGAACAAGCGCGTCGCAGTGTTGGATGCTGATACCGGAAAGATGAAGCGTTGGTGGGGCGCCTATGGCAACAAGCCGGACGACACGCCGATGCCTCCGTACGATCCTGCGGCGGCTCCGACGCAGCAATTCCACAATCCGGTGCACTGTGCCGATATGTCGGTGGATCGCATCATCTATGTGTGCGACCGCGTCGGCGACCGGCTCCAGCTGTTCACGCCGGAAGGCAAGTTCATCAAGGAAGCCTTCTTCGAGACCAACACCAAGAACGCCGGCTCGGTGTGGGATATCGCCTTCTCGAAGGACCCGCAGCAGAAATACATTTTCATGGCGGACGGCGTGAACGAGAAGGTGAAGATCATCGACCGCCAGACGCTGAAGGAACTGACCACTTTCGGCGACGGCGGGCGCCAGCCTGGGCAATTCTATGGCGTGCATTCCATCGCCATCGACTCGAAGGGCAATCTGTACACGACCGAAACCTATGAGGGGAAACGCGTGCAGCGCTTCCTCAACAAGGGCATGGCGCCGGTGACCACGATGAACCAGGGCGCATTGGCGGTTTGGCCTGGAGCAAAATAGGCAGCGTTAGCGTATGGCGGTCAGAATCGTGCTGTGCCGGTTGGCGCTGCTGCTTGTGGCGGCGCTGACCTTTTTGCCGGCGCAGGTCCTCGCGCACGACATCCCGAACGATGTCACCGTGCAGGCCTTCGTAAAGCCGGAAGGCAACATATTGCGGGTGCTGGTCCGCCTGCCGCTCAAATCGGTGATGGACATCGAATTTCCGCACCGCGAGCGCGATTTCGTCGACCTCGCGCGGGTCGATCAATCCTTGCGCGATGCCGCGACGCTGGCGATTTCCAACAATCTGGAAATTTACGAAGGCGACCGGCTGCTTGCCAATCCGCGCATCGTCTCGACGCGCATGTCGCTGGATGGGGATCGTTCGTTCGTCGATTACCTCTCGGCGCTTGCTCATGTCACGGGGCCGCCACTGCCCACTGACACGACGATTTACTGGGAGCAGGGCATCCTTGATGTGCTGTTTGAATATCCCATTCAGTCGGATCGTTCCTATTTCGCGATCCATGCCGCATTCGACCGGTTTTCACTGAAGACAATCACAGCACTGCAATTCCTGCCCCCGGGAGGGTCCACCCGCGCCTATGCGCTGGAAGGCGATGCCGGACTCGTGCGTTTCGATCCCCATTGGTATCAGGCCGCGGGACGGTTCGTGACCATGGGATTTCTTCACATCCTGGATGGTACGGACCATTTGCTGTTTTTGCTCTGCTTGATCGTCCCGTTCCGCCGGGTGCGGCCGCTTATTCCCATCGTCACCGCATTCACGGTGGCGCATTCGATTACGCTCATCGCTTCCGCTTACAATTATGCGCCGGATGCGCAGTGGTTTCCGCCCCTGATCGAGACATTGATCGCCGCGTCGGTCTTCTACATGGCGCTGGAGAATATCGTGGTCGCCCAACCGGCGCGGCGTTGGATCATCACCTTCCTGTTCGGCCTTGTGCACGGGTTTGGCTTTTCTTTCGGGCTGAGGAACACGCTTCAATTCGCCGGGTCGCATCTCTTGACCTCGCTGCTCTCGTTCAACGTCGGGGTTGAGCTTGGTCAATTGCTGGTGCTCGCACTGGCGGTGCCCGCCCTCAACATCCTCTTTAAGCATGTTGTCGCTGCGCGCATGGGAACCATTATCCTGTCGGTGATCGTCGGCCACACGGCATGGCATTGGATGATCGAGCGGTTCGACGTGCTGCGGCAGTTCCCGTGGCCCCAGGTCACGGCAGCGGACCTCGCAAGCGGCCTTCGCTGGCTCATGGCGCTGGTCGCCATCGCCGCGGTCGCGTGGCTGCTGTCTGCGATGATGCAGCGGACGGCGAAACCGGCGACCGGCGAGACGCCCAAGCTGCCTTAGGCTCGCGTCGAGTGAACATGGTCATCGGATTCTGGCCTCGCCGCCTGGATTTTGCCGAGGAAAATTAACAGGTAAGCAGGGTTAACGTTCTGGAAACGACCCAATCGTTAAGATCGCCTTGAAACGGTCTTTGGGGCGCGTCTCAGCGTGACGGATATCCTCAGCAACAATGCTTCGGTGGCGGCAAACACCGCATTCGGCTGGTTGGTACATCAGACTTTCCGGCTGGACCTCGTTTCCACGGGCCTCGCCTTGGTCCTGTTGGTCATCGCAGTTCTTCAGATTCGCAGCGCGCTTTTCCGCAACCGGCGCATGCGCGAGATCGAAGAGGACATGGCAGATCTGCGCTCCGCCAATTTGACTGTGAAATCTCAGCTCGACGATACAAAACGGAAAATCGCGGAGGTCACCCTCGCCATTGCGGAGAAAAGCGAAGCACGCGAGAAAAAAATTGCCGGTGAGCTGCTGGCGATCGAAGGGCTGGTGCGCGAATTCGCCTCCAATGTCGCAGCCAAAATGAAGGAAGCAGCGCCGGTCAAGATTCCAGGGTCCAGTCTTCCATCCGTAGACGGCAAAGCCCAGCCTGCAATGCTAGAGATCATCCGCCGTTCGCTCGAGGAAAACCGCGTTGATCTCTATTTGCAGCCGGTTGTGAGCCTGCCGCAGCGTAAGGTGCGCTTTTACGAGGCCCTGTCGCGCCTGCGTTCCGAAGACGGCGCCGTTATCATGCCCGCGCAATTTGTCCGGATTGCCGCGCCCGCCGGCTTGATGTCGGTGGTTGATAATCTGCTACTGTTCCGCTGCGTGCAGATCGTGCGCCGTCTTTCGCAAAAGCAGCGCGAGGTGGCGGTCTTCTGCAACATCTCCGGACACACCTTGTCCGATCCGGAAGCTTTCCCGCAATTTCTGGATTTCATGCACCATCATCGCGATCTTGCAGGTCATATCATTTTTGAATTCAGTCAGGACGCCGTGCTGGCCGCACGTCCTGTCGAAGAAGCGAATTTGCGCTATCTCGCCAATCTGGGGTTCCGCTTGTCGATGGACCAGGTGACGAAACTCGATTTCGACCTGGCGCGGACGAGACGGCTTGGCTTCCATTTCATCCGGTTGCGTGCGGAGACGTTGCTATCTGGAATGGAACACGCGAACGCGGCGGTCGCCGCGGAAGATCTCAAGGACCTGTTTGCCCGCCACGGGCTCAGCCTGATCGCCGAATGCGTCGAAAACGAGAAAACCGTGGTCCAGCTTCTCGAATACAATATCGATTTCGCGCAAGGCTATCTGTTTGGAGAGCCGCGCCCGCTTCGAGATGTCCCGGAAATGAACGATGCAAGACACGCGCAAACGTCGAACGTCACCGCGCTCCCGGTGGAACCTGTCCGCCGTTTGGCAGGGTAAAAACCCTTAGCTCCGACTACGGACGAATAGGAGAAAGGTTCCATCTTGATCCGATCACGGATGAAATGGCAAAGGTTCCATTGCACCGCGTCTCAACACGACAGAGCTTGAACGTCACCATAAGCAACACCGCGGCGCGATCTTTGTAAGCTGCAGTGACAATCTGCAGAGCGGATTGGCCAAAAACACGCCATCTACTAAGCTGGCGCGGAAATTGCTTTCGTTAATTGTCAGCCAAAGGGCAGAGGGGGAATTACCTTGGCGCAACCGGGGAGTTGTGCATATGCCTGCAATTCGAATCCGTTCGTTCAATTTATGTGCGTTGCTTCTTACTTCTAGCTTTGGCTTCGCAGCGACCGCCTTAGCGTCGCCAATCGTACTAACCGCGACGATTTCCAGCACCAACCAAAACTCATCCAATGGCCCGGCGCGGTCTGACGCCAGTGTGGCTCAGCCAAATTCAGGCCCCGCCCAGCGTCTTTCGGGGTACGGTGGATTGCCCAGTATAAGTGCGTTCGGGCTTTGTTGCGTCGCATCCTCCGCTAAAACGGGCTCGTCCGCGGCCTCCACTCGGGAAACTGACGAATTCGCCGATACGATCGAGGATGCTTTGGACGATGTGTTGGCGCCCAATGACGGCACCGGAAAAAATCCCTTGTTGAACCCTTCGCTTCCCACTCTGCTCGAAACGGCAAAGGATCCCGGAGATCCATCCGGTTCGGACCCAAGCTTGAACCCCGGCACGGCTCCGGTGTTGGCAAAAGAGCCGGACTCGTTCGATATCGGTCCGGCGGTCACACCGGATACCGGTGTTCAGAAGCTGCTCGCGGCCGCCATTCCTGAGCCTGGCACGCTTGTGCTTTTTGCGGCGGGACTCTTTGGCCTCGGCGTCACGCACAGGCGGCGGAAAATCTCAGTCCATTGATGCATGGATGTTCGCAATGAGACTGCTGGGTCTGAGCGCCGTTTTTATAATTTTGGTGAATTGCGGCGCCTCAGCCCAAGGCCAATTTGAGAATTGTTCGGGACCCAATCTGGATATCCGCATTGCGGCCTGTTCGGCCTTGATTCAGGCTCATCCGGAAAACGTGTCCGACTTCTCGAGCATTTACAACAACAGGGGCAGCGGTTACGCCGCGAAAGGCCAGCTCGATCAGGCGATCCTCGATTACAGTCAGGCGATTTACCTGAATTCCAATTTCGCTCTCGCCTATTCCAACCGTGGCGCCGCGTACGAAGCCTTGGGCAGGATTGAACTCGCGCTTCAGGATTACGACAAAGCCATCGCATTGGCGCCTGATTTTCGCGTCGCCTACAACAACCGTTGTTACGCTCTTGCGGAACTTGGCCATCCTGAGGAGGGGCTGAAAGATTGCGACAAAGCAGTCAC
>DATARE010000381.1:0-11233 GCA_036264295.1 Micropepsaceae bacterium
TCGGCGCCATCGGCTTTGGCGGTCTGTTCGCGGTCTATGCCTATCTCACCTCGACATTGATGGCCGTTACGGGCGTGCCGGCTCATACGATTCCGGTCGTATTCGCGGCGTTCGGAATTGGCATGACAGCCGGCAATATCATCGTGCCCCTCTATGCCGATCGTGCCCTGATGAGAACGGCCGGTCTTCTGCTGTTGTGGTCCGCGTTGGTTCTCGCGCTTTACACAGTGGCGGCCGAAAACTTCTGGACCGTGATGTTGGACGTGGTCGCCATTGGCTTCGGAAGCGCGCTGGCCACGGTCCTCCAGACCCGGCTTATGGATGTCGCGGGCGATGCGCAAAGCTTGGCGGCAGCTTTGAATCACTCTGCGTTCAATGTCGCCAACGCTCTCGGCCCCCTTTTGGGCGGATTGGCAATCGCGGCAGGCTATGGGTGGACGTCTACCGGCTGGGTGGGATGCGGTCTTGCGCTCGGCGGGTTTGCGGTCTGGGCGGCGGCTCTTGCCCTTGAGAAGCACAGGCCGGTTTGAGTTGCGCAGTGCTACAGGACGTAATTGATCACGAAGGCAGCAAAGAATTGATCCTTCGAGCCCGCGATTTGGGTTATCGGGCTGTGGGCCGCGCTGTTCAGCAGACGCATGTAGTGGAACCGGACGCCCACGCCCCATTTGGGCGAGAGAAATTGATCCAATGAAAGCGCGGCGCCGACGCCCTCGATCCCGCTATGCGCGATATAGGGCGGCAGACCGCTAAGCGCTGAGTCACTGTTGTTCACGCCGAAATAGGTCCGCATGAAAGGCTGATCGCCCCATGTCGTATCGGCTTCGATAGACGCGATCAGCCCTTCATTGATGAAGGCGAGCGGCCGGGTGATCCCGCCGCGTACCGTAATTGTCCACCCGCTGCTTTGGTTGATATTGCCATCCGCCACCATCAGGGTAATTCGCTCGCTTGAGCGGGGATCTGTGGCGACGTGCTCGTATTCAAGGAATGCACCGTCGGTCACGCTGAAATCGAGGTGACGCATCTTTGAAACGGCCGGGCTGTCGACCGATCCGCGATCGAGCTGAAAGCCCACAAGCGGTCCTAGGTGAAAGGAGCTGTTGTCGAGGATGTTGAACCGCAACGCACCGTCTTCGAATCGCGCGTAATAATTGCCGTAATTCACCCGCCCCGTGACAAACGGAATGGCCTCGTAATATTTCGATCCGATATAGTCGGGTAGCAGGCCCGCACCGACAGAGATATATCCGTGTACGTTCTTTTCTTCGTCTGCGGATCCCATGGCCGCTTTCTGATCCTGCGCGGACGCAGGGCAAATTCCACCCGCTGCGATGCCGAGCAGACACGTTATCAAGCGATGGAACCTCATGGGTTCAGCCTCCCCATTTGACGGCGTCGCGGATCGAAAGACCCTCGGGTCGATGGGAACCGAAGCTGGCATCAGAACAGTGGAGGGTGGAAAATCGAAATCGCGGGATAAGCACAATCGTCTGAAACAGCATGGGGTTCCCAACACTTCGGGGGTGTTCCCGAAGCGAGATGGAAACGTGGACTAGAGCAGTATGGTTCCCCCAAACCATGCGCCCGACGAAGCCCCCGCCATGACCTATCAATGGACGACAGACGCAGAGCGCAAACGCGCTTTCGCAAATGCTTCTCGACGAGAGCGAGCCAACCGCCGTGCAGACAATCCGTTCCGCCCGCCGAGCGCACCGAGGCAACGCGTAGGTAGATATACTTACGTATGCATTTAATCTGAACGTAACCGGCAATTGCTGATAACGCTCTCATCGCAAATCCGAATGGATGCGATGGAGTGGGATGCGCCATGCCGTGTTGTAGCTTGATCGTCTTTCTCCTCAGCCAGCCTCTCATGTTGCTCGGCTCTGTGAGGGCGCGATTCCTCAAGGCAAGCATGGACAATCGCTATCTTCGCCTTGCAGGCGAGCAGCGCTGGCTTGGCTTCGCGGCGATGTTCGCGGTGGAGATCGCTCTCGGCACGGCCGCTGCCCCCTACGTGTTTGCCCGCACCATGCCGGCCGAAAGCCAAGGTTGGAATCCGTCGTTGTGGCAGATCTGCTCGATCGATCGCTTAGCCGGAACCGCGCGCGATGAGCACCGCTGAAGAAAAAAGCGGGCCGGGCTTTGTTTGATGTAGCTCAATGAATCTGTCGCCAACGGAGATTAGAAAATCTTGTGTGACGTTTTGACCGATCAGCCGATCAGTCGCCCCGCTGTTGCGGAGGCAACCGCCGGATTCGGCGTCACCGGATGGAATCCGGAACGGAAATTCCGGAAATCCACACGGACGAGCGGTCATTGGATGCGATCTCGTAAGGATTATTTGGGAGTGCCCGATGCAGGGAAGTAAAGCCGAAATGCCTCGCCGTCTCGACCTGATGGTGATTCCGGCCATGCTCGTTGCAGCCTTGGCGGCCTCCATCATCGAGATCCTGTATTCGCCGGATCCGTTGATGGTCATCCAAGCCTGGACGTTTACCGCCTGCATCGCCGGCACCTGCGCATGGTATCTGCTGTATTATCGCAACGGCCCGCCCGACGATGAGAAAGGCACCTACGCCAACAATGTGATCAAAGCCGGCGTGGTTGCCTCGATGTTTTGGGCCATCGCGGGAATGCTTGTTGGTCTTGTCATCGCTCTGCAGCTTTCGTTTCCGAGCCTGTTCTATTTCCCCGACCTCGCGTGGACGAATTTCGGCCGCCTGCGGCCTTTGCATACCTCCGCAGTGATCTTTGCGTTCGGAGGAAATGTTCTGATCGCGACGTCATTTTACGTCGTCCAACGCACGACAAAAGCGCGGTTGTTCGGGGGATCGCTCGCCTGGTTCGTGTTCTGGGGCTACAATACCTTCATCGTCCTGGCCGGCACCGGCTATCTGATCGGCGTAACGCAAAGCCGCGAATATGCGGAGCCGGAATGGTATGCCGACCTTTGGCTGACGGCCGTATGGGTCTGCTATCTGATCACGTTTCTCGGCACGCTTTGGAAACGCAAAGAGCCGCATATCTACGTCGCCAACTGGTTTTATCTGGCGTTCATCGCCACGATCGCGATGCTGCACATCGTCAACAATCTGGCGGTTCCGGCATCGTTCTTCGACACCAAAAGCTATTCGCTGTTTTCTGGCGTCCAGGATGCGCTGATCCAATGGTGGTACGGGCATAACGCGGTCGGTTTCTTCCTGACCGCCGGCTTCCTCGGCATCATGTATTATTTCATTCCCAAGCGCGCCAAGCGGCCGGTCTACTCATACCGGTTGTCCATCGTCCATTTCTGGTCGCTGATCTTCATCTATATCTGGGCAGGCCCGCATCATCTCTTGTTCACGGCATTGCCCGAATGGGCGCAAACGCTGGGCATGACCTTTTCCGTGATCCTGTGGATGCCGTCTTGGGGCGGCATGATCAACGGAATGATGACGCTGTCCGGCGCATGGGACAAGCTGAGAACCGATCCGGTCTTGCGCATGCTGGTGGTCTCGGTTGCCTTCTACGGCATGGCCACGTTCGAAGGCCCCGTCATGTCCATAAAAACCGTCAATGCATTGTCGCATTATACGAACTGGACGATTGGCCACGTCCATTCCGGCGCTCTCGGATGGGTCGGCTATGTGAGCTTCGGCGCGCTCTATTGCCTGGTGCCGTGGCTTTGGAAAAAACAGCGGCTCTATTCCAACACGCTCGTCGAATGGCATTTCTGGATTTCGACGCTGGGAATCGTTCTCTACATCACATCGCTGTGGGTTGCCGGAATCATGCAGGGCCTGATGTGGCGGGCCTACAATGATTATGGATTTCTGGAATATTCCTTCGTCGAATCCGTGCAGGCCATGCATCCCTATTACGTCATTCGGGCGTTGGGCGGCGCGCTCTATCTCACCGGCGTCTTTATCATGGCTTATAATTTGTGGCACACGGTCTACGGCAATGTCCCCGAAACAGCCGACGTTTCCGAAGCTGCATTGGTGGCGGAGGGCGCGCGGTGAAGCACGAGATTCTGGAACGCAATTCCATTCTGCTTCTGATTGGAATCTTGATCGTCGTTGCGATCGGCGGAGGTGTGGAAATCGCGCCATTGTTCTGGGTGAACGGCACCGTGGAAAAGGTGAGCGGAATGCGCCCCTACACCCCGCTGGAACTGAAAGGGCGCGACATCTATGTCCGCGAAGGCTGCTATGTTTGCCACAGCCAGATGATCCGTTCCTTGCGCGACGAAGTCGAACGCTATGGCCATTACAGCCTGGCGGCGGAAAGCATGTACGACCATCCCTTCCAATGGGGTTCGGAACGCACCGGCCCGGACCTTGCGCGCGTCGGCGGCAAATATTCGGATGAATGGCAGCGCGCCCATCTGTCGGACCCACGCTCCGTGGTCCCCGAATCGGTGATGCCGCCCTACCGGTTTCTGGAACGGACCGCCCTCGACTACCGCAACATTGTTCAGGAATTGCGGGCAAACCGCACGGTCGGCGTTCCTTACACCGATGACGATATCGCCAACGCGAAGCGGGATTTGGAGTCACAGGCCAATCCAGATAGCGATGGGGTGACGGATATGAAGAGGCGATATCCAAAGGCGCTGGCTCGCCAACGCGAAGGCCAACAGGTTCAGATCACCGAAGCGGACGCGCTGGTCGCTTATCTGCAAATGCTCGGCACGCTGGTGGATTTCAACTCCTACCACGCCGATGCGCCCGAAAACCGGAGATAGCGATGGAACGCTGGGCTTATGAGGATGTGCTGGCCTTCGCGCAAAGCTGGGGCGCGGTCTATTTCACCGCGATGTTCGTGGCCGTGCTTGTCTATGCGTTGTGGCCCTCCAACAGGAAACGCTTCCAGGAAGCGGCGCAAATTCCGCTCCACGATGATGGGGACGCCTGATGTCCAGCGCTAAGAAGCCCGTCGACGAGACCTCGGGCACCGAAACGACAGGACATGAATGGGACGGCATTCAGGAGCTTGATACGCCGATGCCGCGCTGGTGGCTCGGTATGTTTTTCGCCTGCATCGTGTGGGCGATCGGCTATTGGATCGTCATGCCGGCCTGGCCGCTGCTCAACGGCTATACGCCCGGACTCCTTGGCCACTCGCAGCGGGACGAAGTCACCGCGAATGTCGACGCGCTCAAGCAGGCACGCGCAGCCGAAGAACGCAAGCTTACCGGCGCAACCCTGGAACAGATCCAGTCCGATCCGGATCTGCTTCAGTTCGCAATGGCGGCAGGCAAGTCCGCTTTTGGCGACAATTGTGCGCCATGTCATGGATCGGGCGCGCAGGGCGCGCACGGCTATCCCAACCTGAATGACGATGCTTGGATTTGGGGTGGGAAGCTGGAGGAGATCGAGCGCACGATTACGGTGGGGGTGCGTTCGACGGATCGCAAGACACGGCGATCGCAGATGCCGGATTTCGGCCGCGATGCGATCCTTAAGCCCGACCAGATCAACGACTTGACGGAATATGTCGTCCATCTTTCCGGCCGCGCCGCAGATGCTGCCGCGATCGGGCGTGCCACACAACTGTTTGCCGACAATTGCGCGGCTTGCCATGGCCCCGACGGCAAGGGAAACCGCAAATTCGGCGCACCCAATCTCACGGACAATGATTGGCTTTACGGCCCGAAACGCGAGGACATCAAGGACCAGATCTGGAACGGGCATGGCGGCGTGATGCCGACCTGGGGCGGACGTTTGTCGCCGGAAACCATCAAAGCACTCGCCGTCTATGTGCACAGCCTGGGCGGCGGCGAATGAGATGAGAAAGCGATTCGTGTGAACGTGCATGTGAAAATGCGGATAGGCGATGCGTCCGTTGCGGCTGGAATGGCCGCGGACGGTGTTGCGCGTTCCGACGCGCAGGCCACGAACAGCGCCTCGCGCCGCAGCCTGTACAAGGCGCGGGTGCCGATTTACCCAAAGCTGGTGCACGGCAAATTCCGCAAGATCAAATGGGCCGTCATGGCAATTACGCTGGCGGTTTATTACCTCATTCCTTGGATTCGATGGGACCGCGGCCCCTCCGCCGCAAGTCAGGCCGTGCTCGTCGATCTCGCCCGCGAACGATTCTATTTCTTCTTCATCGAGATCTGGCCGCAGGAAGTCTATTACATCACCGGACTGCTGATTCTGGCGGCGGTCGCCCTGTTTCTGGCGACCGCGCTGTTCGGGCGGATTTGGTGCGGTTACACCTGCCCGCAAACGGTGTGGACCGATCTCTTCATCTATGTGGAAAACCTGATCGAGGGGGATCGCGGTGCGCGCATCCGCCTTGCAGCGGCGCCCTGGACGCCTTCAAAAATTGCCAAGCGCATCGCCAAACATGCCGTTTGGCTTTTGATCGCGATGGCAACGGGCGGCGCCTGGGTGTTTTATTTCACCGACGCTCCGACGCTGGCACGCGAGCTGATGACCGGCACGGCATCGACCGTGGCCTACGCCACCATCGCGGCCCTTAGCTTTACGACCTATACGCTCGGCGGCCTGATGCGCGAGCAGGTGTGCACCTATATGTGCCCATGGCCACGCATTCAGGCGGCGATGACGGACCGCGACGCGCTGGCGGTGACTTATCGCGCCGATCGCGGCGAACCGCGCGGCGCCCATAAAAAGGGGCAGTCCTTCGACGGGCCCGGATCATGCATCGATTGCAATCAATGCGTCGCGGCATGCCCGATGGGAATCGATATCCGCGATGGCGCGCAACTGGAATGCATAAACTGCGCGCTTTGCATCGATGCGTGTGACGACGTCATGGTGCGTATCGGTCAGCCGCCGGCATTGATCGCCTATGACACCGACGCCAATGTGGCGCGGCGCATGCAAGGCAAACCGGCAAAATTCCGCTTCATCCGCCCGCGCACACTTTTTTACGCCGGCGTTCTTGCCGTTGTCTCGGCAATCATGCTTGCCGGACTTTTGACGCGCGGCACTATCGATCTCGATGTGCTGCGCGACCGCAATCCGAACTTCGTCACCTTGTCCACGGGCGCTGTGCGCAATGCCTACACGCTGAAAGTGATGAACCGTCTTGGCGTCACACGGGATTTCACGCTGACCATAGCGCGGCTTCCGGTCCAACATGTCAGCGTCATCGGTCTGGATGACAATGGCGGGCCGGCCAAACTCCGAGTCGAGGGTGACAAGGTTCGCACCGTCCGCGTTCTGGTGACGGCTTCGCCCCAGGATCTGCACGGCGGCTCGCAGCCGATCTCCTTCGCGCTGACCGATCCCGCCAGAAAAGAAACGCGAACGGTCGAAACGGTATTCGTTTCGGGTGCAACCCCATGAAAAGCGCACTGACGGGCCGCCATGTCTTGTTTTGGCTGCTTGGCAGCTTTGCGGTCGTCTTCGCCTTCAACGCCACATTCGTCGTGCTTTCCGTCAAGACATTTCGCGGCGAGGATGAACAGCGCCCCTATCTTCAAGGGATCGGATACAACGAAACGCTGGAACGGCGCGCCGGCCAGAAGAAAATGGGATGGACCGCGACAATCGGCGCCACCCGACTCGACACCGGCAAAGTCCGCATTGCGGTGGATTTGAAGGGAAAAGACGGCCTGCCCGTTCGCCACATGCCTTTGGCCGGCATCTTGCGTCATCCTTCCGACGAAACCCGCGATCACGCGCTGGAATTCCACGAAACCGGCGACGGGACATTTGTTGCCGAGGTTTCCGATGTCACCGCGGGTTCATGGGACGTGCTCGTTTCGACAACAAACAATTCCGGATCACCCTTTGAAGGAAGCCGCCGGTTATGGGTGCCCTGACGCTGTCATTGCCGGCAGCCGATGTTGCCGATGATCTTTCGCAGTGCGTGCGCAGGCAAGCGGACGGCATTTCGCATTTCGAGGTTGCGGTGAAAGGCGCGCGCTGCGCAAATTGCATCGCCAAGATCGAAGCCGGCGTGAATGCGATTGTTGGCATCAAGAGCGCACGGCTGAATCTCTCCACCGGCAAGCTGTCTGCGGAATGGCACGGCGATTTGGTGGATCCGCGAACCGTCATCCAGCGCGTGCATGCGCTCGGCTATGACGCGCAACCTTTCAACGCTTCCGCGATGGGCGATGCGAGCCGCGACGAAGGCCATTTTCTGCTGCGCTGTCTTGCGGTCGCCGGGTTCGGCATGGCTTTTGTCATGGGGTTGACGGACGCCATCTGGTATGGCGGCCAAGATCTGGATACGGCCACTCGCGATATCCTGTTCAGGCTGGCGGCAATCGTGTCGGTTCCCGCGACGTTGTATGCCGCCCAACCGTTCTTTCGCTCGGCATATCGCAGCATCCTAAAGCGCCGCTCCAATATGGATGTTCCGATTGCCGCCGCGATTGTGCTGTCGCTGGGGCTCAGCCTCTATCAGACGGCCCGTCACGGCACGCAAATCTATTTCGATGCCGCGCCGATGCTGGCGTTTGTCTTGCTGATCGGGCGCTATCTCGATTTTCTGCTGCGTGACCGGGCGCGCGGCGCCGCACAGCAACTTCTCTCTTTGCAATCGGTTCTCGCTCGACGGCTCGAGGCGAGCGGAGAGATTCAGATAGTGGCGGCGCAGGAAATTGTGCCGGGTGACCGCATTCTGCTCGCCAGCGGCGAGCGCGCCCCCATGGACGGCACAATCGAAAACGAGACAATAGAGGCCGACGTGTCGCTGGTGACCGGGGAAAGCCTGCCGGTTTCCATGAAACGCGGCGACGTGCTGCGGGCGGGATCCATCGTCCTGGGCAAATCGGCGATTCTGAGGGCCAGCGCCCGCGCAGATGATTCCTTGATGGCCGATCTGACGCGGCTTCTGGAAGCGGGGCAGCAGACGCGCGGGCTTTATGTGCGGCTGGCCGATCGTGCGGCACGCGCCTATATGCCCTTCGTCAGCGGACTCGCAATTCTGATCGCAATCGGCTGGCTTGCGGCGGGTGCGGCATTTTCGGTGGCGGTAACGAATGCCATCGCGGTTTTGATCATTACCTGCCCCTGCGCTCTCGGGCTGGCGGTACCGGCGGTGCAGATCGTCGCCACCAGCCGGCTGTTCGACCGTGGCCTGCTGGTGAAATCCGGAGATGCCCTGGAGCGCCTTGCCGAAATCGATATTGCGGTGTTCGACAAGACCGGAACGCTGACCGCCGGTAAGCCCGAACTGCTCAACGCCGATGCAATTGCCGATGCCACGCTGGCGCGCGCGGCGCGCATCGCGCGGACAAGCCGGCATCCATTGGCCCAGGCTTTGGCGGCTGCGGCCGATGGCGGGCCCGTTGCAGATGTTCGCGAGATACCGGGATGCGGGCTCGAAACCGAAAGAGATGGTGTCGTCGAGCGGCTTGGAAGTGCGTCCTGGTGCGGAACCCAAAGCGAAGGCGAAGCGAGCGAATTATGGTTCCGTTCAGGCGACGCACCACCGCAGCGCTTTACCTTCTCGGATGTGATACGCCCGGACGCTCTGCAAATGATCCGTGCATTCACGGCCCGCGGCATAAAGCTTGAAATCCTGTCCGGCGATTCCCAGGGTGCCACCGCCGATCTGGCAATGCGTATGGGAATTGCCGATTGGAAATCGGGCATCGACCCCAAGGCGAAAGCCGCACGCATGCAGCAATTGCGCGCCGAGGGTCATCGCGTGCTGATGGTGGGTGACGGCCTTAACGACGCCGGCGCTTTGGCGCTGGCGCATGTTTCCATCTCGCCGGGCAGTGCCGCCGATGCCACGCAATTGGCGGCCGACATGGTGCTTCGGGGCAGTTCCCTGATGCCGCTGGTCGAAGCCATAGATGTCGCGCGCAAATCGCGCCGTCTGGTGTTCGAAAATTTCGCATTCGCTTTGCTCTACAATGTGACGGCCATTCCCTTGGCCGCCTTTGGCATGGTGACGCCACTGATCGCCTCGGCCTGCATGGCCGGTTCTTCGCTTTTCGTGATGCTGAACGCATTGCGTGCGGCGCGGGCGCCGCGGCCGTGAACGGGATTGCGCTCATCATCGCCGCCGCGCTAGCCTTTGGCCTGGGCGCGCTTGCCGTGCTGCTGTGGTCGCTTGGCTCCGGCCAGTATGACGATCTTGCGGGGGCGGCCGAACGCATCCTGATCGATGACGACGATGAAAAATGGCGCACCGGGCAGGATTTGAACCCACGACCCCCAGATTCGTAGTCTGGTGCTCTATCCAGCTGAGCTACCGGTGCTTTGAGGAGGGGCGAAACTAGTAAGGGCCGCTCCAATTGGCAAGGGACAGGATTCCCGCGCCTGTTGGTTCTTGTGTGAGCCGTAAAGGGCCTTTGACATTTCAATAGCACTGGCTGCCATTGGAGCATTCCCCACCCGAGCGCACCATCCATTTGGGGCCGGCCTCGCCCGAGGCAGCCGGGGCTGGGCAGACCGGGGCGGCTTGCGTTAGCTTGCTGGCGATCCGCAAGAGATTGGCAATGAAATCCTTCGCACCGGCGCCAGCCCGCCTTTCGGCCGCTTTCGGCTTTGCCGCCTGGGCAGTCCTGACGCTTGCGGCCGCGTCCCCGGTGCAGGCGGCGGCCCCTGTCGCACAGCATCATATGATTGTGGCGGCCGAACCGGATGCCACCGATGCCGGGCTCGAGATGTTGCGCAATGGGGGTTCGGCGATTGATGCCATCATCGCGGCGCAGATGGTTTTGACACTGGAAGAGCCGCAATCTTCCGGCATTGGCGGGGGCGCCTATCTGATTGTCGCCGACGGTACGGTGCTTCACGCCTATGACGGGCGGGAAACGGCGCCGGCCTCCGCCAGGCCTGGCATGTTCCTGGACAAAAATGGCAAACCCCGCCGCCACAATGACGCGGTTCCTGGCGGCTTGTCCGTGGGCGTGCCGGGTGCCGTTCGCATGCTGGCCATGGCCCATGCCGCCCATGGCAAGCTTCCCTGGGCGAAGCTGTTCGAGCCCGCCATCAAATTGGCCGATCAAGGCTTCAAAGTGCCGCCGCGCCTCTCTATCGAACTGGGGGAAGGGGGCACGCAACTCGCCGCGATGCCGGGCATAAAAGCCCATTTCTTTCACCCGGACGGCACCCCGATAAGACCTGGCGAGATCTGGCGCAATCCGGAGCTGGCGGAGAGCCTGCGCCGTATCGCCGAGGGCGGCCCCGATGCGTTCTATAAGGGCGCCATCGCCGATGAGATCGCCGATGCCGTCGTAAAGGCCCCCGTCAATCCCGGCGGCATGACGCGTGCCGATATCGCGGCCTATCAGCCGAAGGAA
>DATARE010000388.1:0-2732 GCA_036264295.1 Micropepsaceae bacterium
CAAGCCTCCATGAACAGGCGCCGATCTTCTACCACTTTTGCCTCGATCGTGCGTAACTCCCGTGCCGAGAATCCAATATTTCTGCCAATCGAAACCGGTGCCAACCACAATTTGACGGTATGCTGCCCTTTATCGACGTGAATATGCGGTGGTTCGGTGCCTTCATTGCTGAAGAATTAGAAACGAAACCCATTCCATCGAAGGACGGTTGGCACGCTTGCTAATTCTCCCGTTTGAGCCCGGTCGACGCCAGGCCTTCCAGATAGGCCGGCCATTTTTCGTCGTGGGTTTGCCCCAGTTCTCGCAAATAGGACCACGTGAACAGCCCGGAATCATGACCATCGTCGAAGATGATGCGCACCGCGTAATGACCCACCGGCTCGAGCGCCGTAATCCGCACATGGCGCTTGCCTGGAACGAAAATCCGCTCGATAGGTCCATGGCCCTGCACTTCGGCGCTGGGCGATTCGACGCGCAGATATTCCGCCGCCAATTCGTAATGCTCGCCGTCCTCGAAGCGGATGGTGAGAAGATCCTTGTCCGAATTCAGCCGCAGCTCGGTTGGCCAGGGCGAAGCAGCGCCGCTCAATTCTGTTCGCTTTCGCTCAGGGTGCGGGCTTCGTCCGCCAGCATCACCGGAATCCCGTCACGAATCGGATAGGCCAGCCCTGCCTTTTTGCTGATCAGCTCCTGACGTTCGCGGTCGTAAATTAAAGGCCCCTTGGTCAGGGGGCAGATCAGGATTTCCAAAAGCTTTGGATCGACGTCCATGAGAACCTCAATTGATTGAAGGCGAGCCGCCAGAGGGCATGGCAGACGCGTTGGCAATCTCGAGCAGGGTGATCAGCGCGTCCGCGCGTTCCTTGAGCGCGGGGGCTTCCAGCAGCGCCTGTTTCTCGCTTGGCTCGAACGGGCAAAGCATGCAAAGCGCGTTCACCAGCGTTTCGGCCGGCGCTTCTTCGATCGATTTCCAATCGGTCTCCATGGCACGGTCCGACAAATAGGGTTTGAGCGCCGAAAGCAGACGCCCACGCTGAATCGGAGGATCCTCTGTGGACAGAAGATCGTCGGCGAAGAACGTGTAATCCGCGGCAACCTGCCGGAAGGGCGTCTGCGACTCGCGCTCTCCGGACACATGAAACCGCGCGATTCCCGTCAGTGCGATGAGATAGCGTCCGTCATCCGTCTCGCCATATTCGGTGATGCGGCCGACACAGCCCACATCGGCAAGCGGCGGATTTTTCACGCTCTCGCTGCCCGGATTGCGGGGCTGGATCATGCCGATAAGACGGTAATGGTCCATCGCATCGTCCACCATAGCCAAATAGCGCGGCTCGAAAATGTTCAGGGGCAGCTTGCTCCGCGGCAACAGAATTACGCCCGACAGCGGAAACACGGGAATGACCGCCGGAAGATCGGAAATATTGCGATAGCGGCGCGGGGCAGACATCGTCAGGAAAAAAGCAGCGACGATAGCCGCCGCCGCGCCGCGATGGTGCGCGGGTCGGTGGGGCCCATAGCGTCAAACAAAGTCACCAATTGCTTGCGCGCCGCATCGTCGTTCCATTTGCGATTGCGCCGCAGAATTTCCAGAAGCTCATTGACGGCGTCCTCACGGGCCCCCTTGGCATCGAGCCCGAGCGCGAGATCGAATCGCGCCTGAAGGTCGCCAGGGTCCGCAGCGATCTTTGCGCGCAACGGTTCGAGTTCGCCTGCCGCGGCCGCCCGTTCTTTCAGAACAAGTTCCGCTTCGACCGCCCGGATGGCATCGTCATTGGCGGCATCCGGGCGCGCCAGGCCGAGTGTCGCCTTGGCCCGCTCGAGATCGCCGCTTTCGAGGTAGCAACGGGCCAAGCCGGCCACGGCTTTCGGGTGGCCCGGGTCTTCTTGCAGGATGTGGCCGAAGATCTGCGCCGCAGTGGTCAGGTCGTGCCTGGCGAGCGCATCGGCGGCCATCGCCAAAGCATCCTCCGCCGCGGCGGCAGCTTCGCCACCGCCCGGGCCGATCAGACCCTGGATGAACTGGCTGAGCTGGCTGTCGGGAATCGCGCCCATGAAACCATCCACCGGCTGCCCATTCTTGAAGGCGTAGACAGTCGGGATCGATTGAATGCGCAATTGCTGGGCAATTTCAGGGTTTTCGTCGATATTCACCTTCACGAGCCGGACTGCGCCCTTGGCCTCGGTCACCAGACGTTCGAGTGCCGGGCCCAGTTGCTTGCACGGTCCGCACCAGGGGGCCCAAAAATCCACGATGACGGGCACCTCCATGGACGCATCGAGCACATCGGCGGCAAAACTTGCGAGGGTTGCCTCCTTTATGGGGGAGGCTGCCGCTGCGGCTGGCCCGGCGGGCGCGGTTTTGCCCGGGGCGTTGTCCTTCACGGATTTCAGCGGCCGCCCGGTGGGGTCGATAAGCGAAGCCATGACAAGCCTTTTGGTAAATTTTCGCCTTCAACATGGTTGTTTGGCGCGCAAAAGCCAAGCCGCGGTTCCGAAATCTCTCGGCGCGTTAAGGCCGCGGTCCACCGCTATTGAAACTTGAGGCCGCCTGCGCAATAACCCCAACCCTTGCTTGGAGCGCGGGCGTAGCTCAGGGGTAGAGCATAACCTTGCCAAGGTTAGGGTCGGGCGTTCGAATCGCCTCGCCCGCTCCAAAATTTTCGAAACAAAACAATTATTTGTGGGGCGCCCGCCGCGAGCGGCCGCTCTGCATTTTTATCGGGGGAATC
>DATARE010000411.1:0-2920 GCA_036264295.1 Micropepsaceae bacterium
TGGACCCGCGAGATGGCGGGAGCCGCCGCATGAGCGATATCGGCCGGTTTTGCGCTGTGATACCGGCCGTATTCGAAACGGAAGCGGACCCTGTCCTTGTTTCCGGCCAAGACATCGCGGAACTGATCGCAGCGGCGCGACAGGCCCCTGCCGGACGGGCGCGGCTCATCCTGCATCCCGATCGTGACGATACGCTGCATGAGATGGTGATCGCGCTGCCCCCGGACAGCTGCGACCACCCGCATATCAACTTTAAGTCCGGGAAGTCGTTCTTGGCGCTGTCAGGCCAGTTCGGGGTGATGACCTTCTCCGACGACGGCAGCGACGTCCGGTCCTTTGTCTTGTCGGCAGACAACCAGTCGGCGGGCGCGCGCGTGGTCCGTCTGCGCAAGCCCGCTTGGCATACGATCATTCCGCTGTCCGGCGACACGGTTTTTCTGGAGACAATCGTCGGGCCATTCAACGGAAACCGGTTCGCGCCATGGTTTCCGAGCGCCGATCGAGCAGACGAGCGCAAAGCCTGGAGCGAACAATTGCGCAGGCTGGCGAAGGATGCGGCGCAGCGCGGCTAACCGCCTTGGCGCAATACGCTAATCGACCGCGATACTATCTGTTCGCGTTAATTCCACGGATTCGGCAGTCAGCAAAAGCTCCTTCCGGTACTGCTCGAGAAACCTCGGTACTGGATGCGCGGCACCGAACATCATAGAATTGTCAGCCATCGCCGTGCGGTAGGAGCGCATTGGCTCTTGGTCGTCCCCCGGCCGCGTTGTCAGTCCGTCCATAAGATCGAGTTTATATCGGACTGCGACCTCGATCTCCTCTGCACTATTGGGCACGGCTTCCAGGCCGTGCCGGCGCATCACGTCGGCATTGATGAGATAGCCCTGTGTGGGCTGCGCATACGTTTCCGCAAAGGTCAGATGGCGCTTTTCGCGTAGATTCCAGACCGGCTTGACGATGAAATCGGTGTCGCCGGACCAGAGCTGCCAATCATTCGAAATGCAATTGACCAGGATCATTGGCGTCCCGAATGAGAGACAGGCCGTGGTCAGACCCGATGTCGTCCCGATCACGAAACGACTGGTTGCACAGAAGAAGATGTCCACAGCAGACGACTTCTCCGGACTATGGGCATAGTCCACCACGCGCTCCATGTCCGGCAGAGGCTGCATGGAACTGTCCCCGAGCCGGATCACATAGCCGCCCCGTTCGGTCACAGCGCGAATGGCGGGCAGATAGTCGTCGACCGCCGCGTTGCGATGGGTGCTCATACCCCCTGACGATTCACCATAATAGCCGCCCTCGCGCACGTGCAGGCCGACATACCAGGCGCCCTCGGGAACACCCAGCGCCGCGAGTGTCTTCGCGCCCAGCGCCATGTCCTCATCGCTGACTTTGAGCAGTGGGGCGCGGCCCTGGCGCGCCCAGCCGATATGCGCGCGCGCGGCCGCGCGGGTCCATGGCTCGGCGGTCCCGGCGGCGCCCGGATAGGCCATGAAATTGTCGCCGATCATTCTTTGATACGGAAAGAGATCGTCGACGAGTTCGGGATCGCGCACGATGGTGAAGTATCGATCCCAATAAGCAAGGTAATCGCGATTGGAAACTTTTTCCGCAGGCGCCAGCAAGATGCGATTGGCGGGTGGAAACATGCCGAGCTCGGTCATTTTGACATAGCTGTCGAGCAACCCGATATGGCCGAACTGCGTCACCCATTCATAGGGAAGAAGCCGCATCGGCTTACGCGGATCGATACGCGAATCCAAAGCAATCAGGCGCGATACGAGATCCGCCGGTAACGGCCGCCGGACGCGGTCCTGATAGTCCAACATTTTCTGATATTGTTGGAAGCTCTCGTCGAAGCGGCCAAGCAGGAACAGGTCCTCCGCGAGTTGGCCATAATTGTCATAAATCGACAGCGACTCGGCCTCTTCCAACTCCCACGCCTTTGGCTGGTAATTCGGAATGTCGTAGCGGCCGGCATAATTCTGATGCGCCATGACGGTGTTGGGCGCGAGATTCACTGCGGTTCCGAACCAGCGCGCGGCTTGTGCCTCATCGCCAAGGCGGAGGTAGGCCCGCCCGAGCATTCGGTAGTCCGGCGCATGTTTGTCGTTCATCGAAATGGCGCGCTTGAAATAGTAGACAGCGATCTCCGGCCGGCCGGAGTAGAGATGAGCCACCCCGAGAATGTGGTTGAGATAGTGATGGCTGATGTATTCTTGGCGCGATACATCGGCGATGATGCGGTGATACTGGCGGGAATGGAAAAGGGCCTGAAAATAAAAAAAGCTCACCGGCAGGCGCCGCGCGCGGATGTACGGCCGGAAGGCAAGATTGATAATACGCGCCAAAATCAGAGTGCGGCCGATATGCCCCGCTGCCATCTGGCTCCCGAGCCCGAACATAAGCGTGGTCAGGACGATGCGCCGCGTCAGTCCCGAGACCCCAGGAATGCGAAGGTCGATAAGCCGCCGGCTCAGACGGATCAGGGCAGTGCGCGGGACAAACCGCAGCAAAGCCGGATCATGGGGGACAATATAACGTACCCCAATTCGAATCACATGACGGTGAATGAAAGCAGCGGAAGCGAGCCAGCTCGCCAAGCCATAATACACCCGAGCCAGAGGGCGCAGAACCGGCTTCGCAAAACGCACCCTTTCGACAGTGAAGCGCTTCAGCGCGCGCAAGAACGAATGGGCCGCGGGATTCTTTTTCGCAAACTCAGCGGCATACGTTGCGCGCCGAACGGCGCCCACGTAACGGTTGATTGAAGCCGCGCCGCTTTCTCTCGTCATGGAACAATGCCTTACCGGCAATTACCCATTCGACCGCTCACTTCCGCGACGTGGAATCGAAGATCGATTTGCCATAATTGGTTCGCGCACCAGCCCCCAAGGGGCCGTGCGTCGTGCGT
>DATARE010000480.1:0-5705 GCA_036264295.1 Micropepsaceae bacterium
TTTCATTCCGCCCGTTTGACGTAGGAGCCGTCATCCGTGGAAACAATGACCCGCGTGCCTTTTTCGATGAAGGGCGGCACCTGCGTCCGTACGCCGTTCTCCAATATTGCTGTTTTATAGGAGGAGGCGGCGGTTTGTCCCTTGGTCACGGGATCGGCCTCGGTGATTTGGAGCACCACGTGCGGCGGCAGAGCGATTCCCAGCGGCCTGCCTTCGTGCAATTGCACGACGACCTTCATCCCGTCCTGAAGAAAGCGCGTGCGGTCGCCCACGAAATCGGCGGCGATCTCGATCTGGTCGTAGTTCTGCATGTCCATGAACGTCAGCATGTCGCCATTGGCATACAGATATTGGAAGTCGCGCCGCTCGAGTTGCACCTCATCCACGGTTTCCGCCGACCGGAAGCGTTCGTTGAGCCGGGTGCCGTTAAGAACGTTCTTGGCCTCAACCTGGTTGTAGGCGCCGCCTTTGCCGGGCTTGACCGAATTGGTCTTGAGCACGGCCCACAGCTGGCCGTTCACCTCGATGATCATGCCGGGCTTGACTTCGTTGCCTGCGATTTTTCCCATGGGTTCCAAGACTTTTTGAAAGAGCGCGCGGGTTCTAGCAGTGCCACCACAGCTTGTCATCCCGGCCGGGATGGCAGTTTAAACAGCCCGTTGAAGGCCTTCACGGCCGCAGCCGGCCCTTGCGGGTAGTCCCACACGCCTGAGGCGACGGCTAGAAAATCGGCGCCCGCCTCGATCAGCACCGGGCAATTCTCGACTGTAATTCCGCCGATGGCGACAGAGGGCACCACCATCATTTCGGACCACCATTGGATAATTTCGGGCTCGGCATGTGTCTCGGCGGCTTTGGTGGCGGTGGGAAAGAACGCGCCGAAGGCAACGTAATCGGCCCCCGCCTCCGCGGCTTCGATGGCAAGATGGCGGATATTGTGACAGGTGATGCCCACGATGCGGTTGTGTCCCATCAGAGCGCGCGCGTCGGAATAAGAGGCGTCCTCCTGTCCGACATGCACGCCATCGGCGCTGAGCCGCGCGGCAAGATCGGGCCGGTCGTTGAGGATGAAGGCCGCACCGGCGCGCTGTGTCACCGGCAGCAATAGGTCGCCGGCCCGCATGATCTCCTCATCAGACGCGCCTTTCAGCCGCATCTGCACGCACGCGACATCGCCCGCGTCCAGCGCGCGTTTCAGCACATCCGCAAACGGCTTGGCCTCGAATTTCGGAGGCGTGATCAGATAGAGACGGCAGCGCGTCTCGCTCACGAGCGAACCTTAAAATGCAGCAAGGTCAAGAATAGTTTCCGTTGTTGCGCGGGCGCCCTGTCGAGAGCGGCTATAGCCCCTTCCGCCTTTGCAATTGCCCCGCGAGCGTCCGACAGCGATATCCTTGCTACCGGATTGTAGTCTGCCTCATGTCGCGCTTGTTGAAGTTCGACGAAAAACGTAGCGCACTCGCGGATATCAGGCCCGAAGCTTGCAAAACCGACCGCCTTTTGAACTTCTTTGGCAAGAATAGGAAGCTGAACCTGTGCACACGACTTTCTCAAGTCGGCATGTTCAAAAGAACGATAAACAATGCCGTATGAGGGCTGCCGCCGGTTTGCGCCGATCAATTCGATCGTCGCAGATTCGAGCAGATGGTGAAAAAGCGCGTAATACGCTGACGAGATAGATCGGCGCAACTTCGCTTGTTGGGGTGCGCCTCGGCGTGGCGGCATCGCAAGCAAGCGCGCCACGCCCAAAAGTTGATTTGGGTCGATCATTTTGCTTTCGACAAGGAAGATAGCTCCTTATCGGTTGCATAGTGCGTGTAAGGATACCTTTGATCACCATTTTTTAGCAGGTATTCAAGCGCTTCTATGCTTATTCGGCCCAGTAAGCTGCCGGACCAGTTCATTTTCCTTTTCGAATTGAGAACAATTGTGATGCGAAGGCTCGCTTCGCCAAAATGATCGACATCATCCTCTACGAGAACGTCTTTGACTTCTTCGCGCCCTAAATGTTCGCGCGCAATGCGCAGCATCTCGTCGCGGATTTGTTTTGGCGTCAGCATGGGTTACTTCAGTCTAATGCAAACCGGACAACATGTCTCCGGATTTACGCCGCCTTTTCCGCCTCGTGCTTCCACTGGCCCTGCGCGGCAAGCCCGTTCATATGGGCGCGATGGGCAAAGGCGCGCTGGGCGGCAGCGACATTCTCGGCCTTTCCGCACCACACTTTCTGCGGCTCATGCTGCAGGGCGCGGCCATAGGAAAATGTCACCGGCCAGGGCAGCGGCCCCATCTGGTTCATCAGGCTCAGATGCTCAGTGGCTTCCTCGTCCGATTGGCCGCCGGACAGGAACGCGATTCCCGCGACCCCAGGCGGCACGCAATTCTTCAGCACACGGATGGTCTTCTCCGCCACTTCCTGGGCGGAGGCGCGGTTGGTGCCCTTTTTGCCGGAAATCACCATATTGGGCTTCAGCACCATGCCTTCCAGCATCACGCGCTGATAGAACAGTTCCTGGAAGGTCGACTTCAGCACCCACTCTGTGACCCGATAGCAGGTGTCGATGTCGTGCGCGCCATCCATCAGGACTTCCGGTTCCACGATCGGCACGATGTCGTGCTCCTGGCAGATCGCCGCATAACGGGCGAGCGCATGACCGTTTGTATGGATGGCGGTGTGCGAAGGAATTGGCGGCGTGCCCGGTGCGATATCGATCACCGCCCGCCATTTGGCGAAACGCGCCCCGAGCTTCGCATATTCATCGAGCCGTTCGCCGAGCCCATCCAAGCCTTCGGTGATGAGTTCGCCGGGGCAGAAGGGAAGCGGTTTGGTGCCCTTGTCGACTTTGATGCCGGGAATGGAGCCGGCATCGGTGATCAGTTTCACCAGCGGCACGCCGGATTTGGCGTTCTGGCGGATCGTCTCGTCGTAAAGGATTACGCCGGAAATGTTGTTCCGCATCGCGCTTGCCGCGCCGAACAGCATCTCGCGATAATCACGCCGGCTGGATTCGGTCGATTCCACACCAATCGCATCGAAGCGCTTCTTGATGGTGCCCGAACTTTCGTCCGCGGCGAGAAGTCCTTTGCCCTTCGCCACCATGGCGTTGGCGATTTTGACCAATTGGTCCTTGTTCATGATGTCGCCCTCAATTCGCTTCGCGTTTCAGCGCGGCCACACCCGGCAGGGTGCGTCCTTCGAGCCATTCCAGGAAGGCGCCGCCTGCCGTCGAGACATAGCTGAACTCGTTCGCCACGCCTGCATGCACCAATGCTGCCACCGTATCGCCGCCGCCCGCAACGGAAAGGAGCTTTTTGTCGCGTGTGCGTTCGGCGACCGCCCCGGCGGCGGCATTTGTGCCGCGGTCGAAAGGGCTTAGCTCAAACGCGCCGAAGGGGCCGTTCCAGACCACTGTCTTCATCCTGTCAAGCTGACGTCCGAACGCCTGAATGCTCCGGGGGCCGACGTCCAAAATCAACTCATCTTCATCGACGCCGTTAACGCCGACGATGCGGTTCGCCGCATTGGCCTTGAACTCGCGCGCCACCACGACATCCGCGGGCAGCAGGATCGTCACACCCGCCGATTGCGCCTTGGCCATGATGCGCTTGGCGGTTTCGAATTGGTCTCTTTCCGCCAGCGATTTGCCAATCGGACAGCCTTGCGCGGCAAGGAAGGTGTTCGCCATGGCCCCGCCGATGACGAGCACATCGACGCGGCCGAGCAGGTTCTCCAACAGCGCGATCTTGGTCGATATCTTGGCGCCGCCGACCACTGCCATCAGCGGGCGCTCCGGGTTTTCCAGCGCTTTGCTCAGATGCGAAAGTTCCGCTTCCATCGAACGGCCTGCCGCCGATGGCAGCACATGCGCCAAGCCTTCGGTCGAAGCATGGGCCCTATGGGCGGCGGAGAACGCATCGTTGACGTAGATGTCGCCGAGCTTGGCAAGCTCGCGCACAAAATCGGGATCGTTCTTTTCTTCGCCCTTGTGGAAGCGCGTGTTTTCCAGCAGCAGCACGTCGCCGTCTGTCAGTTTGGCGACGGCGTTTTCCGCCACCGCACCAACGCAGTCTTCGGCAAAGGCGACCGGCCGGCCCAGCACAGCAGCCAAGGCCGAAGCAACCGGCTTCAACGACATCTCCGGCACCACTTTTCCGCCGGGCCGCTCGAAATGCGACAGCACGACGATTCGGGCGCCCTTCTCGGCAAGTTCGCGCAAAGTCGGCGCCTGCCGTTCGATGCGGGTCAAATCCGTGACCTTGCCGTCCTTCATGGGCACGTTCAGGTCGACGCGAACGAGCACGCGTTTGCCTGCAACAGCGATGTCGTCAAGCGTGCGGTACATGGGACCTTAGATCAGCTTCGCCATCGCTACCGCGGTATCGGCCATGCGGTTGGAGAAACCCCATTCATTGTCGTACCAGGACATCACGCGGACGAGCGTGCCTTCCATCACCTTGGTCTGATCGAGCGCAAAGGACGACGACGCTGGATTGTGGTTGAAGTCGGATGAGACCAGCGGCGCGTCCACGATATCGAGGATGCCCTTCAGCTCCTGGCTGGCGGCGCGCTTCATCGCCTCGTTGACTTCCTTCACATCGGTCTTGCGTTTGGCGACGACCTTGAAATCGATCACCGACACATTCGGCGTCGGCACGCGAATGGAGACGCCGTCGAGCTTGCCGTTCAATTCCGGCAGGACCAGGCCCACCGCTTTCGCCGCGCCGGTGGAGGTTGGGATCATCGAAAGGGCGGCCGCGCGCGCGCGGTAAAGGTCCTTGTGCATCTGATCGAGCGAAGGCTGATCGTTGGTATAGGAATGCACCGTTGTCATGAAGCCGTGATCGATGCCGATGGTGTCGTTCAGCACCTTGGCAACCGGCGCCAGACAATTCGTGGTGCAGGACGCATTCGAAACCACGATGTGATCGCGCGTCAGCTTCTGATGATTGACGCCGTAGACGACCGTCAAATCGACGCCATCGGCGGGGGCGGAAATCAGCACCCGCTTGGCGCCCGCCGCGAGATGCGCCGAAGCCTTCTCCTTCGAGGTGAAAATTCCGGTGCATTCCAAAGCGATGTCGACGCCCAATTCCTTGTGCGGCAATTGCGCGGGATCCTTGGTCGCGGTCACTTTCAGATCGTGGCCGTCAACGATCATGCGATCGCCTGATACTTTCACCTCGCCCGGGAAACGGCCGTGCACCGAGTCGTAGCGCAACAGATGCGCATTGGTCTCCGGCGGTCCCAGATCGTTAATGGCCACGACCTGCAGATCCTTGCGGCCCGACTCAATAATGCTGCGCAGGACCAGGCGCCCGATGCGTCCAAACCCGTTGATCGCGACACGAACGGCCATGACTCAAATCCTTTTCAAGCGGTTTTCTTCAGACGCACGAGGGCAGCGTTCGCCGCTGCCTCGGCGGTAATGCCGAATGCTTTGTACAAATCCTTCGCGGGGGCGCTGGCGCCGAAATGGTCCAGCCCGATGAATGCACCGTCCGGGCCTATATAACGGTCCCAGCCCAATGGCGAGGCTGCTTCGATTGCAACCTTAACAGTTGACGAATCGAGCACCGTCGCGCGGTAGGCGGCATCCTGCTTCTCGAACAATTCCCAGCAAGGCATCGAGACCACCCGCGCGCCGATATTCTGGGCCTGCAACAGGCCCCGCGCCGCCACCGCAAGCTCCACCTCCGAGCCGGTC
>DATARE010000511.1:0-1993 GCA_036264295.1 Micropepsaceae bacterium
TCGCGGACGTAGAGCCTGTTCAGGTCGCCTATCAGACGCTGCATACCGGCATGGCCCGGATCCTTGAGCAGGTCCCAGTCGATTTCGCCGTCGTGGTTCCATTCGCGAGGACTGGCGAGTTCGCCGCCCATGAACAGCAACTTCTTGCCCGGATGCGTCCACATAAACGCGAAATAAGCCCGTAGGGTCGCGAGCTTCTGCCAAGTGTCACCTGGCATGCGGCCATAGAGCGAACCTTTGCCGTGCACGACCTCGTCGTGGGAGAGCGGCAATACGAACTTCTCCGTCCAGGCATAGACTAGGCCGAATGTCATCTGATGGTAATGCCAGCGGCGATGCACGGGCTCTTCCGACAAGTAAGACAGCGTGTCGTGCATCCAGCCCATGTTCCATTTATAGGAGAAGCCTAAGCCGTCTTCGGCGGTTACGCCCGGCCACGCGGTCGATTCCTCCGCGATGGTAACCGCACCGGGACAGCGCTCGCGCACCACCGCGTTAAGACGCTTCAGGAAATCGATTGCTTCAAGATTCTCGCGCCCGCCATGAATATTGGGGATCCATTCGCCTTCTTTACGGGAATAGTCGCGGTAGAGCATCGACGCGACCGCATCGACGCGCAGACCGTCTATATGGAAATGCTCGAGCCAGAATAGTGCGCTGGCGATCAGGAAACCCTGCACCTCGCGCCGGCCGAGGTTGTAGATCAGCGTGTTCCAGTCCTTGTGATGGCCCTCGCGCGGATCAGCATGCTCGTAGAGCGCCGTACCGTCGAAGCGTGCCAAGCCGTGCGCGTCGGACGGGAAATGCGCCGGCACCCAGTCTAGGATCAAGCCGAGACCCGCCCGATGGCAGGCGTCGACGAAGTGGGCAAACTCCTCGGCGCTTCCGTAGCGCGCACTGGGCGCGAATTGCGACAGCGGCTGATAGCCCCAAGAGCCGCCGAAGGGATGTTCCATGATGGGCATCAATTCGATATGGCTGAATCCCAGTCCGGCGACATAGGGGATAAGACGTTCGGCGAGGCCGTGCCAATCCAGCGTGCCGCCGGCCTCAGGGCGCATCCAGGAACCGGCGTGGACTTCGTAGATGGATATCGGCGCATCTGGCGCTTGCGCTTTCTGCCGGCTCGCCATCCAGCCAGCGTCGGCCCAGGCGAATGCCTCGCTCCGTGCCACCACCGAAGCCGTGGCAGGCGAGGGCTCGGTGGCGCGCGCCAGCGGGTCGGCCTTCAGCGGCAGATGCGTGCCATCGGATGCGATGATGTCGTATTTGTAGCGCTCGCCGGGCTTGAGCCGCGGCATGAACAATTCCCACACGCCGGCGCCGTGACGCAGCCGCATGGGATTGCGCCTGGCATCCCAGCTGTTGAAATCGCCGGCCAGCGAGACACGCCGCGCATTGGGCGCCCAGACGGCGAAACGCACGCCCTCGACGCCCTCGACCGTGGCGGCATTGGCGCCGAAACGATGCGGCAAATCCCAATGTGTTCCCTCGGAAAACAGATGCAGATCGAGATCGCTCAGCAAGGGCCCGAACGCGTAAGGGTCTTCGGTTTCATGCACGCCGCCCGGCCATTGGATGCGCAGGACATAGCGGCTGGTATCGGGCACGGGCCCGATGAAAACCCCCTCATGTGTAGCGGAGGGCGCAAGCGGCGCGAGCAATCTGCCGTCTTCGGCGGCGCGCGCCTCGACCGCAATGGCGCCCGGAAAAAAAGCGCGTATCACCTGCCCATCCGGCGTGTGGTGCCGGCCGAGAAGCGCGAATGGGTCGTTGAGCGTGCCGTGCAGCAGTCCGTCCAAGGCGCGAATTATGTCCGGCGCATCACTGCGCTCCGTCCGGTTCGCACTGCGGCTCCTGCCAGCGCTTGGGCGTCTTTTTTTCTGGGGTGATCCCTGCATGGAGCGAGGGTAGCAATATTTCACCACCAATGCGTTTCAATGTTGCCTAGTGTCCCGATTCCGAAATTCGCTTCATCTCTATATCGGGCTCC
>DATARE010000570.1:0-6518 GCA_036264295.1 Micropepsaceae bacterium
ATCCGCACCGGCCATCATGATGTCGCGGCAGGCGCTCGCTCAGGCGCCTACACCCGCCGCCGCTCCGGCCCCGTTGCCTACCTATGCCCCTTCGCTGCCGCCCTCGCTCGCGGTCGATCTGACGACGCCGGAAGGCATGAGCACGTTCGGCGCGCAATGGAAGAACATGGACGCCAAGATCATCGAAGTTCCGGCCATGCCGATGGCCGGTCCCGCCTGGAAAACGGCCTATGACCTCACGCCCAAAGCAGGCGAGGCGAATTTCGATGATTCCGCCTGGCCGGTGATCGAGCCCAAGGGCCTGCTCGAACGGCGCGGCGGCGGCCATTTGTTCATGACCTGGTTTCGCTCGAACCTGACGGTGCCCGCGAAAATCGGCAGTTTCGATACTGCCGGTGCGCGGATGGCGATTGTGTTCACCATCGACGATTACGCCGAAGCCTGGGTGAATGGGGTGCTGCCGCGCGCGGCGGGCCGGCCCAGCCCAGCGACCATTCAGGGCTTCAACATGCCCAATCGCGTCATGCTCAGCGAAAGCGTCAAGGCGGGCGACAAATTCCAGATCGCCATTCTCGGCATCAATGGCCCGATTTCGCTGGCGCCGCCCAATCCGGTTTTCTTCCGTGAGGCGCGGATCGAATTCTTCAAATGAAGAAACGGAACTAGGTTCAGGAGACGCTCATGCCCGCACTCGCTTTCGGCATCGTCAATCTGGTCGTTGCGGTTTTCTTCGTTTACCTCGCCGGGCGCATGGCAATCGAGCGGGGCAGGGCCACAAAACCTTGGATGTGGGCGGCCGCGATCTTCTGGCCGCTTGCCATTCCGGTTTTGGCCTCTCTTCCAAAGAGACGGTTCGACAGTCCCGCGACTTAGCGGCGGGACATTTCCCGAAAGCCTACCATCTGCCCGCGGTCTTCGTCCCACAGCGCCAGCCTTATGGCGCGGAAGGCTTCGCCCAGGGTGAGCGAAGGCGATTCCGCGAACTCAGGATTCGCGCGGTAGCAGGATTCGAGCCGGTAATTCGGAATTCGCGGCGCCAGATGGTGCACATTGTGAAATCCGATATTGCCGGTGAACCATTGCAGCAGCCTGGGAAGCTTCAGATAGGACGATCCGAGAAGGGCGGCATTTCCGAAGCGCCATTCGGGTTGGCGCGCCCAGAGCGCATCGTCGAAACGATGTTGCACGGCGAAGAGGCCGACGCCGATGATCGAGCTCACGGCGAGAACCGGCAATTGCACAAGGGCAAGCGCCTTGAAGCCGACGATCAGCCCGAGCCCGCCGAGCACAACAAACAGCGCAAGATCCGTCCAATAGACGGTAAGCCGCTCGCGGTGCCACCCCTTCGGCGTGTCGAACGGAATGCGATATAGCAGAAGAAACACCAGCGGTGGAAACACCACATGGGCGACCAAAGGATGGCGCGAAAGGCGATAGCCGATCTTCTGCCAGCGCGTGAGCTTGCGATATTCCCTCACGGTCAAACAGGCCGAATAGATGTCAGCGCCCGAGGTCCGTTTGTCGAGATTGTTCCAGTTCGCGTGATGGCCGGCATGCTGGCGCCGCCAATTCTCATATGGCGTGAACGTGATCATGCTGCACACCATGCCCAACAGATCGTTGGCCCGGCGTGAGGCGAAAAACGAGCCATGGCCGCAATCGTGCTGAACGATGAAAACCCGCACGAGCAATGCGCCCGCCGGTATCGCAAGCAACAAGGTGAGGGCGTAGGAGAGTCGCAGCGACCAATACATGGCGGCGCAGACGCCGATGAAGAGGCCGATGGATGTCGCCAGTTGAAACAGGCTGGTTCGAAGCTGGGGGCGTTCGAAGGTCTTTACCGCGGATTGCAGTTCGCGGAACGTTTTCGTCGTTTTCGTCGGTTTCTCCTCAAGAGTTTCGCTTTTGTTTGGCCGGTCGCCAGGTGCTTCCGCCGGGCGTGCTGTAGGGTTTGGCCAGGCTCGCCAACCCCTGCTCAAACCCTTCGGACCAGCGCGCGCGTTCTTCGGCGGTTCTATAGGGATTCAAATCCGCGGCAGCCTCACCATCGGCGAGCTGCTTCTTCGCCGCGTTCCACCCTTGCCCGAATATACGACTGAATTCAAAATCTTTTATGTCCGACATCGTTTCAATCTCGCTGTTGTGTTCACCGGTATCGAGGCCATTTTCCCTCGTCTTGCGTGGCTCAAGCCATGATACCCTGCGGCGCACAATCGACCGTGGCTGCGGCTTTCGCGGATTTTTGCTGACGACATGGCTTGCAAAATCCGTCGGTTTCGGCTGCAAGTGCGCTGCGTAAAAGACTGGGGCAAGTACGATGAAGGGATTTAAGGAGCCGAGCCTTGCGGACCGGCTGGGTGCCGCGGCCAAGGCCAGGCAGGCCCAGCTGGAAAAGGCGCGCGCCAAGTCCCCGGCCAACGATCCGAATTTCGCGGAGAAGCAGGCGGCCCGCATGGCCGCGGCGCAAGCCCGCGACGCGCGGGTGGCCGAACGCAAGGCGCAAAAGCTTGCGGCGGAGGAGGAACGGAAGCGTATTGCGGCTGAGGAAGAAACTGCGCGTATCGCCGCACAGAAAGCGGCCGAATATGCCCGCGAAGCGGCCGCTGCCGAGGCGCTTCAGAAGGCCGCTGAATCCATCGCCGCGCGCAAGGCCGAGCGCGACGCACGCTATGCGGCCCGGAAAGCTCGAAAGAAATAGGCTGCGCGTCAGGTTTTTTCGGGTTCGCCGGGTTGTTCGTCCCGCAGCGCTTTGCGCTTGGCGGAATCTTCTTCGCGCTTACGCAATTTTTCCTGTTTTTTCGCGTCCTTGTTGCGTTCGCGCGACAGCCGTTCCTGCCGGTAATTCGGTTTCATCGCCATCGTGTGTCCCCTTGGGGTTTGCGGTCAGATCAGGATGCAGACCGCGAACGCGGCGTCTTGGGCGTCAGGAATTTGATCTTGGCGTCTTCCGCCGTAGGTGATGACGGCTGCTCGGCTTCCTTCGCGAGGCGAAGGGCCCTGAGGTTCGACATTTTTGTGGCTTCCGCCGCGCGCGTTTTCGTCAGTTCGTTTTTCACAAGCGTGTCCAAAGCGGCAGCTTTCTTTTCTCTTACGCTCGCACCACCAATGTTTTTCGTGCGCATCGTCTCCTCGAATGGTTGGAAGGAAAAACGGGCGGCCGAACCAATCCGGTCCAGCCGCCCGTTTGACGCCATTACCGCTTAGGCCGATTTGAGATTGACGGCCTTGGAGCCCCGTGCGTCGGGCTGGATGTCGAAGGACACGCGCTGGCCCTCGGCGAGGCTGCGCATTCCGGCGGCCTCAACGGCGGTGGCGTGCACGAACACATCCTTCGCCCCGCCTTCCGGCGAGATGAAGCCAAAGCCCTTGTTCACGTTGAAAAATTTCACGGTTCCGATAGTCATTCTATTGCTCCTGTGCGCTTTAGGCGCGCTGATATCCGCTTGAGCGTCTGCTCACGCGGCGCGATTGGACGCAAACATCAGGTCGGAAAGTCGGCTGTCTCATCCAGCGCGCACCTAGTACGGGTCGGGTGGAATACAGTGCGCTTGATCTGACGGGACGCCGTCGCTCGGCGTATATAGGCGCTGGAACCCCGTTTTACAACCGGCACGCCGCGTCATGGCCCCAGCCAGGCTGTATCCGCCTTGCCATCGCCAAGGAAAAAAATCATCCTCCCGGGCGGAGAACCGCGCCGAAACGCGGTCTAACCGGAGTGAGCCATGAAGAATTCCGCCGCCGTCCTTACGCTGTGCGCCTCGTCGGTGGCCTTGGCCGCAGCCGCCTATGCGGCGGAGCTTCCGAGTTGGGCCTATCCTCTCAACCCGCCTGCCGCACCCGGTGCGCAAGCGCCCGCCGATGACGGTTCGCCCAAGCATGTTCCGAACAGCACGGTCGCGCTTACGCGCGCACAGATCGCCGGGCGGGACGGGGTGCCCGATTGGCATCCGGAAACTCATCCCGCGATGCCCGATATCGTCAACAAAGGGCGCATGCCCGATGTGCGCGCTTGCGGTTATTGCCATTTGCCGAACGGGCAGGGGCGGCCGGAAAACACTGGCCTTGCAGGGTTGACGCCCGGCTATATCAAGCAGCAGGTGCAGAATTTCCGGAATGGCGAGCGCAAGGGCTCCGAGCCCAAACGCGTGCCGCAGAATCTGATGATGGGTATCGCGCAGCACGTGACCGATGCCGAAGTGGAGCAGGCGGCGGCCTATTTCTCGACGCTGAAACCCTTGTCCTTCGTCAAGATTGTGGAGGCCACCACCGCGCCGAAGACGACGGTCATAGGCGGGATGATGGCCAAAGCGCCCGGCGGCGGCACGGAACCCATCGGCAACCGCATTATCGAAGTGCCGGACGACACCGACCAGGCCGAGCTGCGCGACGACAAGACGAGCTTCACCGCCTATGTGCCCATGGGTGCGCTGAAGAAGGGCGAGATGCTCGTCACCACCGGCGCCAATGGCAAGACCCTGCAATGCGGCATTTGCCACGGGCCCGATCTCAAAGGGCTTGGCGACGTGCCGCGCATCGCGGGCCGCAGCCCGAGCTTCCTGATGCGCCAGCTCTACGATATCCAGAATGGCACGCGTTCGGGATCGGCGGCGTTGATGAAGCAAGTCGTCGCGAAATTGGACAATGACGACATGGTCGCGATTTCCGCCTATGTCGCGAGCCGCGAGCCCTGAAACGAAATTGCGATTGCCGGCAGGGATGCTCCCGGCCGGTGATGAAGTGACACAGCAAATCGGGAGAAAATCGATGCTTACGAAGAAGAGTTTGTTGGCCGCCGGCAGCATGGTGCTGGCGTCCTGGTGCGTGGCCGAGCTCGCGCATGCGGCCGCGGCGCCGTTCACGCTGATGTCCAGCACATTCAAGGACGGCACGCTCATGCCGACCAAGGTCGCGAACATGAATGCGCCGGGCGCCACGCCCAATCCCAATTGCGTCGGGCAGAATGTCTCGCCGCAATTGTCCTGGAGCGGCGCGCCGGAAGGCACCAAGAGCTTTGCGATCACCATGGTCGATCCCGAAGGACGCGGCGGTCTCGGCGTGTTCCATTGGGTGGCCTATGGCATTGCGCCGACCACGACCTCGTTTGCCGAAGGCGAAGTCAGCAAGCCGAGCGACAAATATGTCGGCGGCAAGAGCACCCAGGGCGTGGGCAATTATTCCGGTCCCTGCACACCACCGGGTTCACCCCATCATTACACCTTCAAGGTGATCGCGACCGACCTCGATCCCAAGGAATTGCCGCCGGGCCTGACATTGCCCGAGCTTGACGCCAAGCTCGCCGGTCATGCCAAGGGCGCAGCCGGCCTCGTCGGGTTGTTCGTAAAGCCGTAAAATTGAGATTCACCCTCCCCTTGAGGGAGGGTCGAAGCTGCGCAAGACGCTTCGGGGAGGGGACTTTTTTCATCAATCCCCTCCCCGAAATTCTCGTGCTGCGCTCTCGAAATTTCGACCCTCCCTCAAGGGGAGGGTGATGCATTCGCCAAACAGCCCAAAGCTATCCAGGCTGCTGTGGCAAAACAAAAACCCTCATGCTCGTCGGAGCATGAGGGTTTTGTACGTATACGGAAGAATTAGAAAAGCTATTTCGCGGCGGAAGCTGCCTTCGCCTTTTCCTCTTCCAGCCCCTTCGCGACGCGCTCCTGGGTCTGCTTGATATTCTGCTGCCACGCGGCCGGATCGACGAACGGATTGGGATCGCCGCCTTTGCGGGTCTTCAGCTTTTCGGCGCGCTCGAAGATGGAGCCACCCGGATAATCCGTTCCGGGATTCCAGCCGTGATTGGCGAAATAGACCTGGATGCCTTCGATCTTGGCGACGCGGGCCGAACTGATCATCGCCTGCTCGAAGCCTTTGACACCGTCGCGCCCGCCAAGCCCGCCGGAATAGAAGGCTTTGTAGGGCTTGCCATTGTCGTAGACCGTGAAGATCGCGCTCATGACGCCCGGCGTGTGGCCCGGGGTCACCATCAGATCGAGCGTGGTGTCGCCGATCGTCAGCTTGTCCCCGTCATGGATGACGCGGTCGCGCTTGGGCGCACGCGGCGGGGGCGCGCCGTTGCGGCCCGGTTGCGCAGCCGCGCGCTCGATCAGCTTCCAGTCCTCTTCGGTCGCGTAAACGGGCGCGCCGGTCAGCTCACGCATGCGGTCGATCCCGCCCCAATGGTCGATATGGCCGTTGCTGATCAAAATGGCTTTGATGTCCTTGAGATCCGTGCCGGTCTTTTTGATGCTGTCGATGACGTGCATTACCATGTCGGGCTCTTCGGAGGCATCGATCAGAATGGAACCCGCCGACGTCTTGATCAGATAGCAGGAGACATAGCCTGGGCCGACATACCAGACATTGTCGAACATATGGATCGGCGGGACCTTCTGGAGTGCGACGTTGTCCTTGCCCTCCTCACGATAGTGCTGGCTGATCGGGCTTGTTGGGCTCTTGGGGAAGCCCCTGTACTGGGCTTGCGCCGAGGCCGATGTGATCAGGAATGCCGTGGCCACGGT
>DATARE010000043.1:0-3269 GCA_036264295.1 Micropepsaceae bacterium
CGTCTGTCGCGGGGAAATGAGCGTCATCGGCCCCCGGCCACTCACCGCTGAAGACATCCAGCGTCTCGGCTGGGCCCGTCAGGATTACGACTGGCGATTCACGGGGAGGCCGGGAATCACCGGGCTTTCACAACTTCTAGCGGGCAGGAGCGCCCGCTACAGCCGTCGGCTGGAGCGTCTTTATCTTCGGCGCCAGAGTCTCTCGTTCGATCTGCGACTCACTGTGCTCTCTTTCGCTGTGGGCATGGTGGGCAAGCGCATCGTGCGCCGTTGGCTGCGGCACGCTACCGGCAAGTTGACACAAGAGGGGCGAGTCGCCCGAGATGCGCCGCGTTCTGCGGTATTCCAACGATGACTACGTCTTACCCTTGACGCGCTTGGTCATTTTTCGATGACCCTTCCGACGGCGGGCGGGTGCCACTGAGGCCTTGGGTTCGGGGGTGAACGCGCCGACCGAAGCGTTCAGGGCCGTGGTCAGTGCGGCGTCCCCAGTGACCAACTCGATCCACCTGAGCTCAAAGCCTTTTCGCCGGCCTTTGAGGGTCAACTTCAGTCCCTCGGGCGAAATCGAAACGACGTAGTCACGTCCCTGAATCGACACCGCACGTTTGAGAGTTTTGTTCAGCTGAGTTGTCACATCGGTCGCTCGTGGGGTTAATCGGCTATGGCGGAACCGTAAACGGAAGCGTTAACGCTCAGGTCGAGATGGAATATTAACGTTCTGTGAACAATCGTATCGCTGCAGAACTTCGCACCGCGTCTTCTCTCGTACAGTGCATATGGGACACAGAAGGTAAAGAGGGATTTCCGATGACCACATCCTGATATGTTACCAGCGGCGCCGGCACCCCTCATGTGCCCGGTACGCGCCGCTCGGATAGTGATCGGTCACATCGCGCAATCACGCACCGGACGTGATGTGATAGCGTCTGGTTTCAGGCATCTGACGCGCCTCGGCGTCGGAACCGGATGACAAGCGCCGCGCGCTGGCGTTCTCGGGATGGAGATCAATTGTGGATGAGGCGATGGTGCGACTACAAGTTGATTCGAGGCAGGAGACTCCGGCGACCCGGCCAGGTCTGGCGAAATACGAGATTTTGCGTGGCCGATTCTGCGGCGAGTTGGATCCCACCAACCCGCACAATACGATTATTACCGACCTCGAATACGCGCCCCGCAATGCTCGCGGCCTCGTGGAGTACAGTGCCACCTACGCTGTTGCCAAGCCGATCGACATGCGGCAAGCAAGCGGTGTGTTGCTCCACGACGTGCCCAATCGCGGATTTCATTTAAATCAAATGACGGGTGACCCACACGGACATGTACGTGTGGTGAGCGGTTGGCAGAGCGATCTGGCACCGGCGCCCGGATTGCATACGGCCACTGTGCCGATAGCACGCAATCCGAACGGCGAGTCGATCGTTGGCCCGACGTTCGCCCAATTCATCGATATTCCTGCGGGCAGCCCCAGCGTTCAGCTGCTGCGGAGCATTGGTCCGCTCGAATTACCGCTCGTCGCGCCCGCATCGCTCGATACCCGCAGGGCGCGATTGTTCTATCAACGCACACCGAACGCCGAACCTGTCGAAATTGCGCCAGGAAATTGGGCATTCGCCGACTGTCGAAACGAAGCCTTTCCCGGGCGACCCGATGCGGAGTTCATTTCGGTGCGAGGCGGCTTTGAGCCTCATGTTGCCTATCGCCTGGTATACGAAGCAAAAGATCCCAAGTTACAGGGGATCGGGTTTGCCGCCACTCGCGATCTGATTTCATTCCTGCGATATGCGCAAGACGCATCCAATCCGCTGGCTGGGACGATTCACAAGGCGATTGCATTCGGTGTTTCGCAAGCGGGTAATTTCCTCAAGACCTCGTTGCATTTGGGTTTCAACGCCGATGTGCGCAATCGTGTTGTTTTCGACGGCCTACATCTCGACATCGCCGCCCGCCATGTACCGCTCAACGTGCGATTTGGCGTGCCGGGTGCGCTCGCGGATGAATTTGACCTCGGCAGCGAAGGCGTCTTGTGGTGGTCAGCCTATGAAGATCGCTTGCGCAATCTCGGCCTTCACAGCTTGTTGGACCGGTGCAATGCGGTCGGCACGAGCCCCAAGATTATGGAGACTTTCGGCTCGGCCGAGCTATGGAATCTGCGCGCGTCACCGATGCTCGTCGGCACCGACGCCACGCAGGATTTGCCGTTACCCGGCAATGTTCGCCGCTATTATTTCCCGAGCGTCATGCACGGCAGCTCCTGGAACAGCGGTTTCAAGGGTGACTCCGCGCACGCGGCGTTGACCGGTGCCTCGTTGCGCTTGCCTGGAAATCCCAACCCTTCAGGCGAAACGCTGCGTGCCTTGAAGCAGCGGCTCATTGATTGGGTCGTCAGCGGCAAAGAACCGCCGCCCAGCCGATTTCCCAGTTTGCGTGCCGGCGATCTGGTGGCGCCCACTGCAGCGGCGATGGGCTGGGCTGAGATTCCGAATGCACCGGTACCCGACGGCAAGCTCAATGCGATCATTGATCATGATCTAGGGGAGACGTTTCATTATGCCGATACCAGCGGTGTCGTTTCAGTGCAGCCGCCGCGCTTTCGCCAGTTCATTCCCTCGCTGGTGCCACGCGTGAACGTCGATGGTAATGAGACAGCGGGCGTTCCATCCGTGCAACTCCTGGTACCGATCGGAACCTATATTGCCTGGAACGAAATCATCGACGGATTCAACCGTGGCAAGGGGTTCACCCTGGCTGGAGGTTTTATCCCATTTGCCAAGACAAAAGAGTCGCGTGTGGCAAGCAAGGATCCGCGCTTGTCGCTCGAAGAGCGTTACGGTGATCACGCTGGTTTCGTCCGTCGCGTCCGTGAGGTCGTGATTCAACAGGTGGCGCAAGGTTGGCTGCTGCAAGAGGATGGCGATCGATTGGTGAAGCAAGCCGAGGAAAGCACCGTGTTGCTAGACTCGGGAGCTGATTAACGTTCCTGCCATTTCCGAAATTCCGCCGGCCGAAGACGGAACCAAGCCAATTGTTGTCAAAAGCTCGGAACGTCAATCATCAATGAAGCTGAAGGATAATCTGGGCGATTCGTGTCCGCATGCATATCGGCAACGAGTCCGTGACATTGCCTCATTCAACCTGGCGTCCGACGGAAAACTGAGATCTCGTTCGGCCGCCAGCGGCGTCCGTCAATGCGGGCCCCAACCGGCGAGATTGAGTCATTCGGAGGGTCGGCGTAAATTTCCGTATGGGGACGGAGAAATGCCATGAAG
>DATARE010000044.1:0-2572 GCA_036264295.1 Micropepsaceae bacterium
GCGCCCATGCCGTGGGACGGAGAAGCGTGGAAGCGGGCGCTCGACGCTTTGGACGTTGAAGCGCAGGCTGCTTATGCCACGGCGTTTCACAATCTCGGCGATGCTGAAGCCGATACGTTGCTGCACCGCATGCAAGCGGGCGAATTGCACGACATGGCCTGGGGCAACGTGCCGCCGAAACTCTTTTTTGCCAAACGCGTTCTCATGGACATCTGCGAAGCCTATTACGGCCATCCCACGGCGTGGAGCGAAATCGGCTTCGGGGGGCCCGCGAGCCCACGCGGCTATGTCCGCATGGCGGCCAACCGGCGTGATCCATGGGAGGCGAAAGAAGTCACATCGGGAGAGTTTCAAGAGACCGCGCGGGTGAATCGCAATGTCCGCTGACATGCCGCGGGCCGTCGGCGGGCGCGCGCCGGATGTGTTCACGCCGGGCGGCTGGATGCGCATGCGCGAATATCCGCTCGATGAGGCGGTGGATTTCGTGATTGTCGGCACGGGCGCCGGGGGCGGCACGCTCGCGGGCAAGCTTGCCGAACATGGCTTCAAGGTCGTCGCGATGGATGCCGGGCCGTATTTTCGCCCGCTCGAAGACTTCGCCTCCGACGAGACAGAACAAAGCAAACTCTATTGGCTGGACAAGCGGATTTGCGACGGCGCTGATCCCCTTCAGATGGGCGGCAAAAACAGCGGCAAGGCAGTCGGCGGCAGCATGGTGCATTTCGCCATGGTCTCGCTGCGCTTCCGGCCGGAGTGGTTCAAGAGCCGTTCCCAATTGGGGTATGGCGCGGATTGGCAGTTGAACTGGCGGGAGATGTGGCACTACTACCGCCAGGCCGAACTTGCGCTCAGCATCTCAGGTCCGGTTTCCTATCCCTGGGGCCCGAAGCGGCCGCGCTATCCGTATCGCGCGCATGAGGTCAACGCTGCCGGCCGGCTGCTGGCCAAGGGGGCCGAGGCACTGGGGATGAAATGGACGGAGACGCCGTTGGCCACGGTTTCCGCGCCACGCGGTAAATCCCCGCCTTGCGTCTATCGCGGCTTTTGCCGCTTTGGTTGTTCGACTAACGCCAAGCAAAGCACGCTGATCACCTGGATCCCCCGGGCGATCGCCGCCGGTGCGGAAATCCGCGACCTGGCGATGGTCGGAAGCGTCGAGGTGAACCAGGCCGACCGTGTCACCGGCGTGCATTTCCACAGGCAGGGAGCATGGCACTTTCAGCGCGCCCGTAACGTCGTTGTAGCCGGCTACGCCGTGGAGACACCGCGCCTGCTGCTCAAGTCCGCGACGCCCCGTCACCCTCATGGGCTAGCCAACGGCTCCGGCCTGGTCGGCAAATTTTTCATGACGCAGAGCAATCAAGCGGTCTTCGGCCGCATGGAGGAGGAGGTGCGTTGGTATAAAGGCCCTCCGTCTTTAACACTCACGGAACACTGGAACTACGACGACAAAAAAGATCATCACGGCGGCTATTGCTGGATGGCGCAAGGGCCTTTGCCGATCGAATGGGCATTCATCCAGACCGGCTCGCGCGGCTTATGGGGCGAGCGCCTGCGCCTGGACATGATGAACTACAACCACCAGGTCGGCTTGAAAATGGTGGGTGAAACGCTGCCGGACGAACGCAATACGATCACCTTGGCCGATGAGACGGATCAATATGGCTTGCGCATTCCACGCATCACCTTTTCTTGGGGCGAGAACGACAAGCGCCTCATCCAGCACGCGATCGGACAAATGACGCGGAGCCTGCAAGCCATCAATGCCCAGGATATTTTTCCCCAGGAGGACGACGCCAACCACCTCGCCGGTACGGCGCGCATGGGCTTCAACCGCACCAGCAGTGTTGTGAACGCCGATTGCCGGAGCTGGGATGTTCCCAATCTCTGGATCTGCGATGGTTCGGTGTTTCCGACCACCGGTGGGGTTAACCCGTCACTCACCATCCAGGCCATCGCCCTGCGCACCGCGGACCGCATCAAGCAAATGGCGGATCGGGGCGAGTTGTGAAGGGGGAACTGCTCGGTTCAGATCGCGTAGGGCGCGGCGTCCTGCATTTTGAAGCTGAGGCCGTTACCGGGCCGTGAAGCATCGGGCGCGATCTCGCCGTTGGCGGGCGACGGCGCCCCGTCGAACAGCATGTGTTCAATGCGGACGTGGTCGTGAAACCATTCGACATGGCGCAGGCGCGGCGCGGCGCAGGCGGCGTGGAGATGCGCGCTCGGGGCGCAATGCGCGGAAAGCGGGTTGTGAAACGCCTCGCAAAGGCTCGCCGCCTGCATGAAGCCGGTGACGCCACCGCAGCGGGTGATGTCACATTGCAGCACATCGACGGCATCCGCCTGCAACATCATCCGAACGTCATCCAAAGTAAAACAATACTCCCCGGCGGCAATATCGATGCCCGCGCCGGCATGTTTGCGGACCATGGCCAGTCCCGATAGGTCATCCGAGGAAACGGGCTCCTCGAACCACGAAATATGATGCTCGGAAAGCTTCTGCATCATGCTCAGCGCCTCGCGCGCGGAGAACGCCCCGTTGGCGTCGACAAATAGTTTTGTGTTCTCCCCA
>DATARE010000059.1:0-5638 GCA_036264295.1 Micropepsaceae bacterium
CCAAGCGCTATGTGGGGCAGAACCGCACCTTGATTCTGATCGGCCACCCCGGACACCCGGAGGTGGAAGGCACGATGGGCCAGGCTGGTGCGCCCGTGCATCTGGTGTCCTCGGCCGCGGAAGTGGATTCGCTGCCGATCCCGAGGGATTTGCCCGTCGCCTATGTCACCCAGACCACGCTCAGCGTGGACGACACCAGCGGCATCATCGAAGCCTTGAAGGCGCGCTTCAGCAATATTCAGGGACCGAACACCTCCGATATTTGCTATGCGACGCAAAATCGCCAATCGGCGGTTCGCGACCTCTGCAAAGTCGTCGAGCTCATTCTGGTTGTCGGTTCCAAGAACAGCTCCAATTCCAACCGGCTGCAGGAAATCGGCGTCGAGGAAGGCATCCCCTCCTACCTGATCGGCGACGGCTCGCAACTCGACCCGGCGTGGCTTGAAGGCAAGAGAACCATCGGCCTTACGGCGGGGGCTTCCGCGCCCGAGGCGCTGGTGCTCAACGTCATCGATGCGCTTCGCCGCATTGCCGGCGACGTTGAGGTGTCCCAAATGAACGGGATCGAGGAGCACATCGAATTCCGGCTTCCCGCAGAACTTAGAGGTCAAACCGGCAATCCCGCCGGCGTGTCGTAGAGGATCGTCTTGGGAATTCCCTTTTCACATGCCGTGCGTGTCGGCAGCTATGTCCTCAAACAGCATCTGACGGGGCGCAAGCGCTATCCGCTCGTGCTCATGCTGGAGCCGTTGTTCCGCTGCAATCTCGCCTGCGCGGGCTGCGGCAAGATCGACTATCCCGACGACATCCTGAACCAGCGCCTCAGCGTCGCCGAATGCATGAAGGCCATCGACGAATGCGGCGCGCCGGTGATTTCCATCGCCGGCGGCGAGCCCCTGCTTCACCGCGAGATGCCGGAAATCGTGAAAGGATTCCTGGCCCGCAAGAAGATCGTGATCCTGTGCACCAATGCGCTGCTGCTCGCCAAGAAAATCGATCAATACACGCCGCATCCCGATTTCAACTGGTCCATCCATCTGGATGGCGACAAGGAAATGCACGACGCCTCGGTGTGCCAGAAAGGCGTCTACGAGAAAGCGGTCGAGGCGATCAAGCTGGCCAAATCCAAGGGCTTCCGCGTCAGCATCAATTGCACGCTGTTCAACACCGCCCAGCCGGAACGCGTGGCCGCATTCTTCGACGAGATGAAGCGGCTTGGCCTGGATGGGATCACGGTGTCGCCCGGCTATGCCTATGAGCGCGCGCCGGACCAGGAACATTTCCTCAATCGCGAAAAGACCAAACAATTGTTCCGGGGCATCCTGTCGCGTGGCAAGGGCGGGAAGAAATGGTCCTTCACCCAATCGGCGATGTTCCTCGACTTCCTGGCCGGCAATCAGGCCTATCATTGCACGCCCTGGGGCAATCCGACGCGGACGGTGTTCGGCTGGCAGCGGCCCTGTTATCTGCTCGGCGAAGGCTATGTCGAAACCTTCAAGGAGCTGATGGACACGACCGATTGGGACCGCTACGGCGTCGGCAATTACGAAAAATGCGCCAATTGCATGGTCCATTGCGGCTTCGAGGCATCGGCGGTGGTCGACAGTTTCAAACGTCCGCTGACCGCGCTCGGCGTCACCCTGCGTGGCGTCCGGACCAATGGGCCAATGGCGCCCGACATTCCGCTGGATAAACAGCGGCCGGCCGAATTCGTCTTCTCAGCCCATGTCGAGCGGAAGCTCGCCACCATCCGGTCCCAGAAAACCGACACCGAGCGCGCGACGGCAGCGGAGTAGCGCGGCAAACGCGGCGTTCGTTTCGCGGGCCGTGCGCGGCAGTGCGGAGATCTGCCGCGGATTGCCCAGAAGTGATGCCAATACGCCCAAGAGATTGAGCCTGCCCGCGGCGGTGACGGCCGCCGAGGCCAGCGGCGGCAAGGCGCTGTGCGCCGGGTCGGCAATGGTGCGCAAGACGGCAAAGGGCACCCGATGGGCGACCGCCACGCGCGCCACGATGTGGGATTCCATATCGACGGCATAGGCTCGGGTGGACTCGAACAAAGCCGATTTGGCCGCTGGCGTTGCCGCAATACCGTCCACGCCCGCGACCGGTGCATGAATCGCATGTGGCAGCCGCGCCACAATCCGCTGCGCCCAGGCGACATCGGGAATAAAGCGCGCGCCGCCATCCTGAACCGCCCAGGCCACCACGCAATCGCCCGATTTCAGCGACGGTTCCAAGCCGCCGGCGATACCGAAACTGACAATACCGCGCGCGCCTTCCGCGATCGCCTGCTCCAGCTTTCGCCGCAGCAGGTCCGGATCATTGGCCGCAACCGCGGTCTTGACGCCGGGACCGGCGGCGATACGGGCTTCGCGCAGCAATCCGCAGACCGCGATGATCGTCACAGGCCGTAAGCCACGCGGCGCGAATTGCCGGCTTTCAAATTGCGATAGCGGGCAAGCGCCCACAGCGGGAAGAATTTCGGATAGCCGTGATAGCGCAGATAGAACACGCGCGGAAAACCCCCGCCCGTATAGTACTGCTGCTCCCACAGCCCGCCGGCGGTCTGCGTCTTGCGCAAGAACGCGATGCCGCGCGCCACCGCTGCATGGTCCACCTCGCCCGCCGCCATGAGTCCGAGCAGCGCCCAGGCGGTCTGCGATGCCGTGGACGGCGCAGGCTCGTAGCCGCGATAATCCAGCCTGTAGCTGCTGCAGTCTTCGCCCCAGCCGCCATCCTCATTCTGGATCGCGAGCAGCCAATCCGCCGCACGGCGGATTGCAGGATCATCGGGCGCAATTCCCGCCCCATTGAGCGCCGCCAGCGCGGACCAGGTGCCGTAGATGTAGTTCACGCCCCAACGGCCGAACCAGCTGCCGTCCTTTTCCTGAACCTTGCGCAAATAGGCGAGCGCCTCGGTCATCGTGGATTCATCCGCACCCACGCCGAGCTGGCCCAGCATGCCGACGCAGCGCGCGCTGACATCCGCCGTGGGTGGATCGAGCAGCGCGCCATGGTCGGCGAAGGGAATGTTGTTGAGATAATGATAGCTGTTGTCGGCATCGAACGCGCCCCAGCCGCCATCCTTGCTCTGCAGACCCACGACCCATTCGCGCCCGCGCGCAATCGCGGTCTCCCGTCCATGCTGGCTGACGCCGGCCGTTTTCGCGCGGTCGAACGCCAGCACCACGACAGCAGTGTCGTCCAGATCCGGATAATGCGCATTGTTGTATTGAAAGGCCCATCCGCCGGGCCGGGTGTTGGGCCGCTCCTCCGCCCAATCGCCTTTTACGTCGAGAACCTGGCGCGGTTCGAGCCACTCCAGGCCGCGTTCGGCGCGCGCGCAGGCTTCATCGCCACCCACTTCCAGCATCGCGTGGCAGACGAGCGCGGTATCCCACACCGGCGACACGCAGGGCTGGCAATAGGCTTCATCGTCTTTGATGACGAGCAGCTTCTCGACCGACCGGCGCGCAATCGCCCGCTGCGGATGGTCTGGCGGATAGCCCAGCGCATCATACATCATGACGCTGTTGGCCATTGCGGGATAGATCGCGCCCAGACCGTCTTCGCCGTTCAAACGTTCGGAGACGAAGCTGACGCAGGCCGCAATAGCGCGGCGGCGCAGCCGCTTGGGCCAGAACGGCTCGAACCATTTCAGCACATGATCCAACACACCGAAAAACGCCGCCCAATAGCGGTTCTGATGGGGAGCCCGGCGCTGCGCGGGCGAAATGGCCAGAAACAGTTCCGGCACATGGATGCCGCGCGGATTGCGCGCTTTGGGTTTCAGCGCCGCCAGCACCAAAAGCGGCACCAGAACGGTGCGCGCCCAATAGGACATTTTCGACAGGTGAATCGGAAACCAGCGCGGCAGCAATATCAGTTCGACTGGAACCGTCGGCACCACGCGCCAGGGACATTCGCCATAGAGCGCCAGCAGAAAGCGCGTGAAGACATTCGCCTTGTCAGCCCCGCCATGCGCCAGAATGGCGTTGCGTGCTTCGGCCATATGCGGCGCATCCGTTGAATCGCCAATCATCTTCAGCGCGAAATAGGCTTTCACCGTGGCGCTGATATCGAGCGGCCCGCCGTGATAAAGCGGCCAGCCGCCATGGGCGCCCCGGATGCGCCGCAGGTACACGCCGATTTTGCGTTCCAATTCGAGATCGGGCGTCTCGGCCAGATAATGCACGAGCAGCACATATTCCGACGGAATGGTGCAATCGGCTTCCAGTTCGAACACCCAATGGCCGTCATCACGTTGTTGCCGGAACAACGCGTCGCGCGCCGCGGCGATGGCGCCGTTGAGGTCGGTGTCGCTGATGTTGGGCGAAATGTTCATGGCCGCCTTTTATACAGGCAGGCTGGCGAGGGCCAGTTGCGCGGCGCGCCGTCCCGAACGCACCGCCCCTTCGATGGTGGCAGGAAGCCCGGTGTCGGTCCAATCGCCCGCCAGAAACAGGTTCGGCCAGGGCGTCACGCTGCCCGGGCGCTTGCGCTCCTGTTCCGGCGTGGCGGCGAAAGTCGCGCGCTTTTCCTTGACGATTTGCCAGGGCGGCAAATCGGGGGAGAGGCGGAAAAGCCGGGCCACATCGCGCCAGCACAGCCTCGCAAGTTCGGCGCGGTCCATATCGGTCAGCCGGTCGGCATTGCTGATCGTCACGGAAATCCGATCCGGAAAGGCGAAAACCCATTCGACGTGGGCGCCGATAAGGCCCGTCATCGGCGGGGCATCCTTCGGCGGTGCCATGCCAAAATGTCCGCTGACAATGGCACGGAATTCGTCCGGCGCAGCGATGCCGGGCAACAGCGGCTGAGCCACCCAGGGCGGCACCGCGACAATGACGCGGTCCTGATCCGTGAGCCGCATTTCCGCATCGGCAAATTCGAGCGACTGCGCGCCCGCCGCGCCGAACCCGATGCCCCGCAAACGCTGACCGAAGCGAACGACGCCGCCGCGCTGCTGGACGAACGCAACAGCCGGATCAACCAGCGCCGCGGCGAGCGTCGGAGAGGCAATGCGCGGCCGGATCGCTTTGCCGCCTTTCGCCAAGGTTTCGCGCAATACCGCCGCAATCAGTTTCGCGCTGGCGATCTCAGGTTCGGTATTCAGCGCCGCCAACAACAAGGGATGCATCAGCCGGTCCCACAGCGCGCCGCGTACGGGGTGCGTCTTCCCAAGTGGTGCATCGCCCGCCCGGGTCAACGCGGCAATGGCGAGATAATCCCACGCATGCGTGCCAGGAATGCGCCTGTTCTTGGAGAACACCCACCACGGAAGCGGGCCTTCGTTGGGCCGCAATGTCCAGCGCTCGTCATCGCGCATGTCGGCGAACGCGAACTCGGCCCGCTCTGGTCCGAAGAAATGGTCAGCGGAGCCGATCAGGCGCACATAATCCTGCACCGCATGATTGCCGGACAGCACGAGATGATTGCCATTGTCGATCACGCGATCCAGCGCGGGCTCGTGATAGGAGCGGCAGCGGCCGCCCGCCGATGGCGCCGACTCGATCACCTCCACATGGTGCCCGCGTCCGGCGAGCGTCACGGCGGCAGAAAGCCCGGCAAGCCCCGCGCCGATAATATAGACCGTGCCGCTGCTCATCCGGTGAGACTGTTCTGGAGTACCAGC
>DATARE010000157.1:0-7167 GCA_036264295.1 Micropepsaceae bacterium
TGTCGAGATGGGGATATTCTCCCATGACGCGTCCCAGATTGTCCCACATCGCCGTCAGGATATTCCTGATTTCGGCTTCGCTCTTTTCGGGAAAGGCCAGGCGCAGATTCCGCAACGGGCGGCGAGACAGATAAGTGGGCGCGACAAGCTTGCGGCCGATCCAGCCGCCAATGGCCGAAGCACGGTCGAGGGAAAACAGCCGGAAAAATCCCACGACGAGGAAAAATCCCGCCGCCTCCAGCACATAACGGATGCGGCGTCCGACCGGGAGTGGGGGCGTTGCGGACAGAGTCTTGGGCGAGACGGCTTGGTTCATGTATCGCTGACTTTCCCGGCCCCAGCGATTCTGTCAAGCAGCGGCTTAAGTGCGGCTTGGTCCGCGAAGACTGCGTGCACCGGAACTGCCACCACATTCTGCCGTGCGGACGGGTCGAGCCGGACGAAATCTTTTTCGGTGGTGACCAGGAGCGCGCCGCTTTTTTCCGCAGCCTGTTTGAGCATAGACACCTCGGTGGGCGTGAAGCGATGATGATCCGGGAAGGGCTGCGTAGCCGTGATGTCCGCGCCCAGCAGGCGCAGCATGTCGAAGAATTTTTGCGGGCGGCCAATTCCGGCAAACGCATGGACTCTGCGGCCTCGGAGCGCTTCGGGGGCACCCGGCACGATCGTCGCGCGCAAAACGGGCCCGGAAAATGGCGGCAGGGCGGGATCGCCATCACCCACCATCACAATGGCGTCTGCACGAGTGAGACCCTGCCGTGCGGGTTCACGCAGCGGGCCTGCCGGGATCAGATGTCCATTGCTGAATCCTGCCGCCGCATCGATGACGACGAGCGACAAGTCTTTCTCTATTTGAAAATTCTGGAACCCGTCGTCCATGACGATCACATCGGCGCCGAGTGAATCGGCGAGCCGGGCACCGGCTGCCCGGTCGTGCGCGACGACGGTCTTCCCATGCCGAGCGAGCAGGAGCGGCTCATCCCCGATGTCCCTGGCGGAATGACGCGCGGGCTCGACTTGCACCGGTCCCGCCATCCGGCCGCTATAGCCGCGAGACAGGAACGCGACCGACAAGCCTCGCGCCGCGAGTGCATGTCCGAGGGCGATGGCAATGGGTGTTTTGCCCGAACCGCCGGCGGTCAGGTTACCGACGCACAACACACGTGCGTTGGGCCGGAACGGACGCGCTCGCGCCTGACGCGTGCGCACGGACCAGCCGTACAGCATCCCGAGTGGCGACAGAAGCGCCGCCGTGATGCCGTCATGGTTCCAGAACTCAGGCGGCCGCATGGTGCGCGAGCAAAGTTTCGGTAAGCTTGACGGTGGTCGCGAGGGCTCCGCCCAAGGAGTCCGCGGCGCGTTTCGCGCCCGCGGCGAGCCTGGCGCATTTTTCGGGATCGGCGATCAAATCCAGCGTGCACGCAGCCAGTTCTTCTGCCGAATGCACCCGGCCCTCGCCTTGGGCGTCCAGCAGCACGCGAAAGGTTTCTGCGAAATTCTCCGTGTAAGGACCGGTAAGGATCGCTCTTTGCAATTGGGCTGCTTCCAGCGGGTTCTGGCCGCCGCCGATCACCAAGCTCTTGCCGAGAAACGCAAAGGGGGCCGCGCGGTAGAACAGACCAAGTTCGCCGAGCGTATCGGCCACATAAAGCTCCGTATCGGCTCCGGGAAGAGCACTCGCCGCCCGCCGCACGACGCGGAAACCATGTGTCTTTGCCGAGGATTCGATCTCAGGCCCGCGTTGCGGATGACGGGGCACAATCACGGTCAACACGTCCGGACGCGTTTTGCGCAGTTCCGCGGCAGCTCGCATGACCAATTCTTCTTCGCCATTATGCGTGCTGGCCGCAAGGAAAATGGGCCGCACGCCGGCCGCATCCATGAAGGCCCTCAGCGCCTCGGCATCCACCGGCAGGGGCGGGACATCCGCCTTCAGACTTCCCGCGATCCGAACGCCCCTTGCCCCCAATGCAATCAAACGGTTGGCGATTTCGGCATCCTGCGCAAGACAGGCATCGAAGCACGACACGATCCGCCGCGCCAATTGCGGTGCGCGATTCCAACCGCGAAAGCTGCGGCCCGACAGCCGCGCGTTGACCAGCGCCATGGGTATGCCGCGGGCGTGGGTTTCCAAAATCAAATTCGGCCACAGCTCGGAATCGACGAACAGGGCAAGATCCGGCCGCCAATGATCGAGAAAGCGACGCACGCAATCGGCCGCGTCTATCGGGACATATTGATGGAATGCGCAAGAGGGCAGCCTTTCCGCCATCAATTTGGCGGACGTTACCGTTCCTGTGGTGACAAGCACGTTACGGCCGGACTTTTCCAGCAGCGCCGCCACCAGGGGAAGAATGGCTAACGATTCACCGACACTCGCACCGTGAATCCAGATGAGGGTCCCGACGGGTCGCGCGCGCGAGGCGACGCCTTTGCGTTCGGAAAGTCGAGACGGATCCTCCTTGCCATTGCGCGCGCGCCTACGCAGCACCGACGGGGACAGCGCCCGCATGACTCCGCGATAAAGCGCGAGAGCCACGCCTCCGCCCCGCGCCCTCTCACCCGAGATGCGTTGCGGGCGCAGCTTCATCCTCCAGGATTTCGTGTTGATAGAGCTTGGCGTAAAGGCCGCCGCGAGCCATCAGCTCGCCATGGGTGCCAGATTCCACCACGTGCCCTTTGTCGAGGACGTAGAGGCGATCCGCATCCACCACGGTGCTAAGACGATGCGCAATCACGATTGTCGTGCGGCCCTTCATCAGACGGCGAAGTGCTTCCTGCACCAGGCGCTCGTTTTCCGTGTCCAGAGCTGAGGTCGCTTCGTCGAGCAACAGGATCGGCGCGTCCCGGAGCATGGCGCGCGCAATGGCGATCCGCTGCCGCTGCCCGCCCGAAAGCCGCAAGCCGCCTTCGCCGACGCGCGTCTCATATCCATTCGGCAGTTGGACGATGAAATCATGCGCCGCAGCCGCGCGTGCGGCGGATTCTATTTGTGCCGGAGTCGCGGCCAGGCGGCCATAGCCGATATTGGCGGCGATTGTATCGTCGAACAGAAATGGCTCTTGAGTCACAAGCGCGAGTTGGCTGCGCAAGGATTCGATCGTCACCGAACGAATGTCCTGGCCATCGACGGTAATGCGCCCCGTTTCCACATCGTAGAAGCGCAGCAGCAGGTTGAAAACCGTGCTTTTTCCCGCGCCGGACGGACCCACCAGGGCGATCTTCTGGCCCGGCGGAACATCGAAAGTTAGGCTCTCCAACGCCGCCTGTCCGGGCAGGGCCGCCTGCTGCGGGTGATAGGAAAAACCCACATTCTCGAAACGCACATGACCGCCAAATGGCGGCGCAATTCGAAGCGCCTTTGCCTGCGCATCGTCGACAATGCTGGGCTTGGAATCGATCAGCGCGAACACACGTTTTGCGGCGCCCAATCCTTCGGTCGTTACGGTCCATAGCTGCGAGAGATTGCGCACCGGCTGCTGGGCAAACAGCATTGCGGCAATAAAGGAGGCAAATTCGTTCAGTTCCAGCTTTCCTTGAACGCCCTCATATCCGGCCACCAGGATGACTGCGGCAATAGCGATGCCGCCAAAGAAATCTGCGGCGGGCGCGGACAAAGCGCGGTCGCGCAAGGAACGCATCAAATGGGCAAGCCGGGCGTCGATGCGCCCTTCGGTGCGCCCGATGGCCAAAGCCTCCAAGCCGTAGGCTTTCACAATCCGCCGGCCATCCAGAACTTCGGACAGCGCGGTCGAAAGCTCGCTGGTTTCCTCCATGCCGCGCGTAGAGGCTTTGCGCACCGAGCGGCCCAGATTCTTCGTGACCAGTGCGATTGCCGGCAGGGTGACGGCCGAAACCAGTGTCAGAACCCAGTTCTGCCAGAGCATGAGCGCGATTAAGAATACCAGGGTCAGAAATTCCTTGGCGATTGCCGCGATGCCTTTGGTGACCGCGTCGCGCAACAAAGTCGCATCATAAAGAAAATTCGAAATGAACTGGCCCGAATGCACCAGATTGAGACGCTGCAGATCGAGCCCGATCAGGCTGCGCACCATGTCCCGCTGCACTTGCGCCACAATGCGCTGTCCGATCGATTGGGTCAGAGCTGTCTGGCCGAAATCGAGTGCGGCCCGCACGATTACGGTGCCGATCACCGCCGCGGGGATCACCAGCAGCATATCGCCGCGCTTTTCCAGGAAAATGAGCTTGATGGCCGGGTTCAGCAACCACGCCAGCAAAGGCGTCATGGTTGCCCCACCCGCCATGCAGAGAACGGCAAACACCAGCGTCAGTCTTTGGCGCCCGATATAATCGCGCAACATCCGGCGGATCAGCGGCCATTCATCGGCGCGCGAAAGGGATGGTCCGGGCGCAGTGGGATTCGTCCTCATGAGAAGGCTCTTACCACGCGAGGAGGCTGAGGTTTACCCCTCATGGGGATAATGGCGGCGTGGGGCATTCAGGCCCGATAGGCCCGCAGGCGCTCGAGCAGGCGCCTATGCAGGCTCGGGCCCGCGCAGACGATGCTCTTATGCCGGGTATTCTCGCGATTGTAGACCAGGGGTTCGCCTTCGCGCGTGGTTACGATTCCGCCTGCTTCTCGCAGGATGAGGTCGCCCGCCGCGACATCCCAATCCGATTTTGCGCTCAGCGAAATCATGGCGTCGAACTCGCCTGCGGCCACCAGCGCCATGCGATAGGCAGCGGACGCGCGGGACTCGGCGTGAATGGACGCAGGCCAGGGTTCGTCCCAACGGGACGGATCGACAACCGCCTTTTCGGCCAGCATGCGCATATTCTCGAAATCGGCCGCGGCGCTCACACGGATGTGCTCACCATTCTTCCGTGCGCCAGTTCCTTTCGTGGCCGCGAAAAGTTCTTCCGTGATCGGATTATAGATGACCCCCGAAACAGGCAGGCCATTTTCCACCACCGCACCCACAATGGTGAAATGCGGACGGTGCTTCAGAAATCCATAGGTGCCATCGATAGGGTCGACCACGAAAACACGTTCGCGCGTCAGGCGCATGGGGTTGTCGGCGGTTTCTTCCGACAGCCATCCGTAGTCCGAACGTGCCACCAACAGCATTTCTCTCAGGAAATTGTCGATCGCGATATCGGCTTCAGTGACCGGATTGCCGTGGCTCTTGTTCCAGCTCTTATAGGTGCCGCCGTAAAAGCGGCGCGCGATCTCTCCGGCCTTTTGCACGCTGGCGATGAGAAGGTCTGTATCGGCGGCGTTATTCTCCGGCAACCGTCAGTCCTTCAATGCGAACGGTTGGCGAATCCGTGCCATAGCGGAAGACGAGATCATTGGCCGGCGTGAGATTGCGGTACATGTCCTTCAGATTGCCCGCGATCGTGACCTCGCTCACCGGATACGCGATCTGACCGTTTTCGATCCAGAACCCCGCAGCGCCACGCGAATAATCGCCGGTGACGCTGTTTACGCCCATGCCGATCAGATCGGTGATATAGAATCCCGCGCGCACATCGGCCATCAACTCCTCAGGCGTGAGCGCCCCAGCCGCCATGTGGACGTTCGTAGCGGAAGGCGAAGGCGGACCGCCGGTGCCGCGCGATGCGTGACCGGTCGTCTGCAGTCCCAATTGGCGGGCAGAGGCCGAATCCAACAGCCAGGTTGTAAGCCGGCCATCATCGATCAGAACATTCATGCGATTGGCGACGCCCTCCCCATCGAACGGTTTGGAGCGCGGGCCGCGCTTGCGATGCGGATCATCGATAATGGTGATGCCTTTGGCGAAAACCTGTTCGCCCATACGATCTTTCAGAAAACTGACGCCACGGGCAATCGCGCCGCCGGAAATGGCTCCCGCAAAATGGCCGATCAGACTGGGCGCCACGCGCGGATCGAAGAACACCGGAACTGTCTGGGTTTTCACCTTGCGCGGATTCAACCGCTTGACCGCCCGCATTGCGGCGCGTTTGCCGACCACATCCGCCGGTTCCAGATCGCCCGCAAAACGCGTGTGGGAATAATCGTAATCGCGTTCCATGTCGGTGCCTTCGCCGGCAATGACAGACACCGCAACGCTGCGGCTGGTGCCGACATAACCGCCGAGAAAGCCTTCGCTGGTGGCGAGCGTCACCATCGTGCGCCCGTAATCGGCGCTGCCGCCTTCGGAATTCGTGACCCCGGGCACTTCGAGTGCAGCGGCTTCGGCATCGCGGGCTTGCTCGACCAGGAGCACGGTTGAAGGTTCCTGCGGATCGTCGATCTCGATTTCGGGGATGTTTTTCGCCAGCCGGTCTTTGGGCGCGAGTCCGGCGAATTTGTCTTCGGGTGCGAGCCTTGCCATCGCCACGGCCCGTTCGGGCAAGGCGGAAAGCGCGGCATCCGAGAAATCCGTGGAAGAGACAAACGCGACTTGGCGCCCGATGAACACACGCAAGCCCAAATCGGAAGCTTCCGACCGGCCCACATCTTCAAGCTTGCCCAGACGATAGGAGACCGCAACCGAGATGTTCTTGAACTCGACGGCATCGGCTGCATCCGCTCCGGCTTTCAGGGCGGCCTTGACGAGACGGTCCAGCCGGTCGGCGGCGGCGGAATCGGGCAGGGATTTGTTCATGGAGACTCCAACAGACAGGCTATGTGCGCGTCTCTCATAAACGCGCCGATGGGAAATATATAGGGGCGCGCGAAACCACGCCCAGGGTGGGCGGCTCGATCAGGGATTCCGGTCAGGGACTAGGGAACCTTGCCGTGTTGGGCGTTGGCGTCGGCGAGGACCTGGGCGAGGGCACCCTGGCCGGGTCCCCATTTTTGGGCATCCTGCTGGATTTTCTTCACATCGTCGGCGCTCATTTGCCGGGTGATGTTTTCCAACGCTGGAAGCAGTGCGTTCCGCCTGGCCGGCTGAGCATGCTGGATCCCGATGGTCATAAAGAACACCGCTTTCGACAGATCCTTGGGAACGCTGACGCCGCTGGCATATTCGCGGCCAATATGAATCAAGGCCAGAGGCGCACCTTTCTCACCGGCGCGGATAGTCCAGATCATCCCCTGATACCGGTCCTGCGCCACGCCTTGGCCGGTGAAATACAATTCGCCCAGTTCCTGCATCGCCTGAGGGGCGCCGCCATTGGCAGCCTGAGTCAACAGCGGAAAGGCTTTGGCCTCGTCCTGCGTGACACCATCGCCGA
>DATARE010000169.1:0-3719 GCA_036264295.1 Micropepsaceae bacterium
GGAAATTCCATAGGTCAGTCCACGTTTGTCGCGCACCTCATCCATCAGGCGCGCGGAAAAGCCGCCACCGCCCAGAATGTAATTGGTGACAAACACCGGAATAAAATCGGGGTCGGCTCGCATCGGGCCGTCAAAGCCGAAAATCGCCACCGGCGCGGCTTCGTTGCGCACCACGTTGCGGGTGCCGGGCCTGCCAAAATCGATAGGCTTGGCAACCGGCAGCCCCGATTTCGCGGGCAGCGGCGTGAACAGGGCCTGAAGATATTTCTTCAGCTGGACTTCTGTGATGTCGCCGGAGACCGCCACCTTGATCCCGCCGCGCACCAGATGATCGGCCGCGAACGCTTTGATGTCATCGCCCTTGATCGCGGCAATGCCCGCCGGGGTTCCCGCCGGCGGGCGCCCGTAGGGATGGGCGCCGAAATATGCCGCGTACCAGGCTTTGACCGCAGCGCGCGTGGGATCTTCGTCTTCTTGTCTCAGTGAGGCCTGGATGGCCACGCGAATGCGCTCTACCGCATCGGGATCGAACCGCGGATGCGCAAAGGCAAGCCCCACAAGGCGGAAGGCTTCGTCGGCATTCTCTTTCAGCGTGGTCAGCGACACCACGATATAGTCGCGGTCGGCAGTCGCGCCGAATTGGATGGCGCGTGATTCCAGCGCCTGCTTGAACGCATCGGAGGCGAGGTCCCCCGCCCCTTCGTCGATCAGCGACGCAGTCATATTGGCGAGGCCCGGCTTGTCGGCCGGGTCATAGGCGGAGCCCGCCGGGAAAGAGATGTTGACGGCAATCATCGGAAGCGCGTGCTCTTCCGAAAGCCAAGTCTCCACGCCCGTCGGGCCTTGCACGGACTTGACCGTGATGGCGTTCGCGGCGACGGGAACAAGAAATGCGATGAGTGCAAAGAGCGCCGAAATGACAACGTTCCTACCCGCGCGCTCAGGGGAGGAGAAAAGCCGGTTCGCTCCGCTGTGCGGGATGGCAGTTTCTAAGATCATGGTCCCGCTTTCGGCGACATGCGACCCGTCACCGCCTCCTCTTTGACGAGATAGGTCTGCGCCACTTTTCGCACATCGGATGTGGTTACGGCCCGGATGCGATTGGGCCAATCCTCCACATCCTGAATGGTGAGCCCGATGGAAAGCGCGGTGCCGTAATCCTGCGCCATCAAATATTGGTTGTCGTGCTGATAGGTGTAGTTGGCGATGAGCTGCGTCTTGGCGCGGTTGAATTCGCCGTCTTCCGGATTGGCGCGCATCAAACCTGCGATCACCTGATCCATCGCCGTTTCCAGCGTATCGAAGCTGATTCCATCGCGCGGCACGGCGAAAACCACAAAGGTGCCGGGACCGCGATTGTGCCCGTCATAGGCGGCACCCGCTTCCACCGCGAGCTTCTTGTCTACGACAAGCGTCTTGTAGAGCCGGCTGGTCGCGCCATTGCCCAGAATGGCGCTCATCACTTCCATGGCTTCCGCGGTGCCCTTCGGTGCTTTGACGTAGCCGGGCACACGATACATGCGCAGCAATTGCGGCAGCTTCGTTCCAGCCAGCGCGAAATTGATGCGGGTCTCGGCCAGCCGCGGCGGCGCCGGCTCGTCGACACGCGGAGCCAATTCGCGCGACGGTACTGCGCCATATTTTTCCTCGGCGATCTTGCGCACGTCGTCCGGCATCACGTCGCCAACCACCATGACGATCGCGTTATTGGGCGCGTAATGGTGCTGGTAGAAATCAATCGCCTGCGCGCGGCCGATGCTGCGGATTTCCTTTTCCCAACCGATCACCGGCCGGCCATAGGGATGGGAGAGTTGAAGGGCCGCCTCCATCTGTTCCTGGGCCAGGGCCTGAGGTTCGGAGTCGATCCGCAAATGCCGCTCCTCCAGAACCACGTCGCGCTCGGTGGTGACGTTGGGTTCTGAAAGATCGAGATTGACCATCCGATCCGCCTCGAGCCCCATCACGATGGGCAGGCGGTCTTTGGCGATGCGCTGGAAATACACCGTGAAATCATGCGACGTCTGGGCGTTGTCCTGTCCGCCATTGCGAGCAATGAGTTTCGAGAGTTCACCATTAGGCACTTCCTTGGTGCCTTTGAACATCAGATGTTCGAAAAGATGCGCTTCGCCCGAAAGCCCCGGCGGATCGTCCGTGCCGCCCACGTGATACCAAACCATATGGGTGACCACGGGCGCGCGGTGATCGGGGATCACCACGAGCTGCAGGCCATTCTTCAAGGTGAACTGGGTGGCCCTGGCGGCCGAAGATGCAGGCGGCGCCGAGGCGGATTCCGGTGCGGCGGCATCGGCATCGAGAGCAAAATAACTCGCCGCCGCAATCCCGATGGCGGCGGCAAGAAGCGCAAATGACGCCAGCGTGTTTCTGAACCCTGGCATGCGGCCTCCGGATTAGGAACGCGGAGCTGCGGGCATGGAAGCGGCCGGCGCCGTCATCGGCGCGGGTGCAGCCGGGGCAGCCATTGCCGCCGGGGCAGCCATCGCCGCCGGAGCGGCCGGCGTGGCGGTTGCCGCCGGAGCGGTGCCCGGGCCAGCAAAGAGCACCTTCTGCGCGAAAGCTGGCCCCTGGTCTTCCTGCCCAACATCGGTGGTGACGTCGTGGCGGATCGTGGGATCGACGTTCAGGGCATTGGTCTTGGCCAGCAACAATTTTTCGCCATCGCTGTAATTTGCGCCCAAGGCCGCAGCCGCTGCTGCAGCGTTCTGCGGGAACAAGTTTGCGCGCCCAGGATCGTCGGCATCGGGCTCATTTCGCGACGCGATACCCGGCTGCGGCGGGCGCAGATTGTAATCGGGTGGAAGAACCAGCGGCGCCTTGGTCAGGACGGTGAATTCATCCGGCGGCGCTTTGGCTGCACCGGTCGCCTGGCGGATGCTTTCGCAGCCCATCAGCGCGAGACCCAGCCCCAGGATGGCGGCCCATTGGCCGGTGCGCACCAGAGTATTTCGTCTCGCCATCTATTTTTTCCGGATCACCGGCTCCCTACGCTTTTCTTCTCCGCGCCAACAAAGGCTTCCAGAAGAAGCACCGCCACACCCACGGTAATCGCGGCGTCGGCCACATTAAACACATACCAGTCATGCCCGAACGCGTAAAAGTGGAAAAAATCCGCCACCGCCCCGTAAATTGCCCGGTCGATCACATTTCCGAGCGCCCCGCCGATCACAAGGCCAAGGCCCGCGGCCAGGATCACGCGCTCGGCTTTGGCAAGCCACAGAGAAAGTGCCACCACTGCGACCAGCGACAGAACGATCAGGATCAGCGCTCCGGTCAGGCTGCCAGCCTGGAAAAGCCCATAGGAAACGCCGCGGTTCCATACCATGACAATGTCGAAGAACGGCAGCACGGGAATGCGGGCGGCGGGCCCCAAGCTGCGGAAATCCCAGCCATAGAGCAGCAGATTTTTCGATGCCTGGTCGGCAAGCAATGCCACCACCGCCACGATCCATCCGGCGCGCAGAGGACTCATAGTTTCCCTCTCCCCCTGAGGGAGAGAGCCTGCCCCGGACTTGATCCGGGGGCGGCGCGCCCGAGCGCAAGCGACCGCGCGCCGGGTGAGGGGTGAGTTCTTTTCCCCTCCCCGAAGCCGCTTCGCGTCTTCGATCCTCCCTCAAGGGGAACGTTGCGTAATTCTGGACCGTGCGCCGAAGAGTGAATATTGGCAGGCCTGGGGAGGATTTCGATTTGTTTGTTCGGTGCGA
>DATARE010000310.1:0-2631 GCA_036264295.1 Micropepsaceae bacterium
TGTATTCCACATATTGGGTTTTGATGGCGGCATTGGCGAAGCCTGCCTGCAGAACCATCGCAAAAGCGGCAGCGAGAATGACGGAGATCGGACGCAAACCGTTCATGGCTCCCTCCCTGGGTTGAGCTTGGCAAAAGTTTCGCTCAACCGACTGGTGAAGTCCACATCCGCACAAGGTCTGCTCAATGGAAGAAGCGCATCAGTTCCGGCAGGTCACCACTGCCTTCCCAGATCATCTCGAATCCGACATAGACGATCAAAGCGACCCCGATATAAGCGAGCGCGGGGTATTGCTGGAGCAGCCTTGCAATATAGGTCGCCGCAACGCCCATCAGCGCGACCGAAACGATCAGACCGATCACCAGGACTGTGATGTTCTGATTGGCCGCTCCGGCGATGGCCAGCACATTGTCGACCGACATCGAGATATCCGCCACGGCAATCTGCCAGATCGCGCGGCTGAAGGGGATTGCGGATGCTGAAGCAACGCCGTCGCCGGCACCGCAATTGGCCGCAGCGATGGTGTCGAGCGCGCCACGTTCGGCTGCCTGTTCCCGGATGTCGCGATAAAGCCGCCACGCCACCCAGAGGAGAATGATCCCGCCGGCTAGCAAAAGGCCAAGGATGTTCAAGAGGTCGACCGCCACCACCGCCAGCAGGATGCGCAGCACGACGGCCGCGCCCATGCCCCAGAGAATGACGCGGCGCCGGTCGGTCGCCTGTACGCGCGCGGCCACCATGCCGATGACCACCGCGTTGTCTCCCGACAGCACGATATTGATCATCAGCACATGGGCGAGCGCGATCAGCGCGGATGCAGAAAACAAATCCAACACGGTTCCCCTGAGCAAAAAGCGGCGCGCTTTTAAGGCCAGCGCGCTTCCGGCGGTAATGACATGAGGATGGCCTCCGCATTGCCGCCGGTCATCAAACCGAATCTGGTACCGCGATCATAAACGAGGTTGAACTCGGCATAACGCCCGCGCCGCACCAGCTGTTCGTCTTTTTCCGAAGCTGTCCACGGCTCGTTCATGGTGGCGCGCACGATCGCAGGATAGACAGAGAGAAAAGCGAGGCCGACATCGCGCGTGAAGGCGAAATCCTTCTCCCAGTCCTGCTCTAGGTAATCATAAAAGATGCCACCGACGCCGCGGGTCTCGCTGCGGTGCTTGATGAAAAAATATTCGTCGCACCATTTGGAGAAGCGGTCGTAATAGTCTGCCCGATGCGCGTCGCAGGCGCGCTTGAATCCTTCGTGAAAAGCGATGGTGTTGGGGTGATCCCGGCGGCGCTGCTGCACAAGCATCGGAGTCAGATCGCCGCCGCCGCCAAACCAGGACTTCTGTGTCACGATATGGCGCGTGTTGAAATGGGCGGTTGGCACGCGCGGATTGTGCATATGCGCCACGAGAGAGATTCCGCTCGCCCAATAGCTCGGATCATTTTGCGCGCCGGGAATCTCCTTGGCGAATTGCGGCTCGAATTTTCCGTATACGGTGGAAATATTGACGCCGATTTTCTCGAAGACCCGCCCCTTCATCAGCGCCATGGTGCCGCCGCCGCCATCGGTGCCGTCGGGCACGGGACGTTTCCAATCCTTGAACGCAAAGCGCCCCGGCGGAGAGTCCGGCGCACCTGCGTACGCGTCCTCGATGGCCTCGAAGGCGGCGCAAAGCCGGTCGCGCAGCGAGGAGAACCAGGCCGCAGCGGCTGCTTTTCTATCCGCGATGGCCGCGGTCTGAACGGCGGCTGCGCTCATACGCCCTCTCCTCCGGCCACAAATCCTCCGGTCTGCCGCAACGCTTCGCCCAAGGCCATCGCGGCGGCTTGGGCCAAATTGAGCGAGCGCAGGCCGGCGCGCAAGGGAATGCGGATGCGGGCATCGGCTGCCTCATGCACGCGGTCCGTCACGCCTGCGCTTTCGCGCCCCAACAGAAGCGTGTCCTCGGGCCCAAATGCGAACGCGGTGTAGGAGAGCGAGGCTTTGGTGGTTAACAGGACCAGCCGCCCCCTGCGCTTCGCGAAAAATGCGTCCCACGATTCATGGCGCCGGACCTCGGCGCGGTCGACGTAGTCCAAGCCCGCGCGGCGGAAGCCGGCTTCACTAAACAGGAACCCGCAAGGTTCGATGATGTCGATTGGCACACCAAGGCAGGCGCCCAAACGGATAATCGCCGCGGTGTTTTGCGGAATGTCGGGTTCAAAAAGAGCAATACGCATGATTTAAGGGCGCCGATCTATCCAAGCTTGGTCATGACCATATTGCAACCACAGATAAACATTGGCATCATTGCACAATCTTACGACGCGAGCGGGTAACATGAAGTCTCACAGGTTTGGTGCGGCAGTTTTTATTGCGGGCTCTTGGCTATGGGTGGCACAGGCGGCTTCGGCACCAGAGGCGACGCTTATGAGTACGATTGCGACTACACGAATCGTACTGATAGAGCCCGACGTCCAATTGATCGAGGTGGACGCCGGCGGGATCCCCGAGCCGCGTGCGGATTGGACCAAGGCCGCGCAAAATTTCATCGACGAAGATCTCCGGGCGCATTTCGGCAACAGTGGAACCGAGCTGGTCAATGCCGACAGACCTACTCAGCGCGATATCCAACTGGTGAAGCTCCATGC
>DATARE010000077.1:0-22988 GCA_036264295.1 Micropepsaceae bacterium
GAAGGGTGAGCCCGTCGAAGGGTGAGAGCATCTCACCCCTTCACGCGCATCAGGCGGGCCTTGTCGCGCGCCCAATCGCGCGCCTTCTCCGTCTCGCGCTTGTCGTGGAGCTTCTTGCCTTTCGCCAGGCCCAGCTCCACCTTGGCCTTGCCCTTCGGATTGAAATAGACCCGCAGCGGCACCAGCGTCATGCCTTCGCGCTGCACCGCGACCGAAAGCTTTCGCGCTTCGGCCTTGCGCACCAAAAGCTTGCGCACGCGCCGGGGCTCGTGATTGAAGCGGTTCGCCTCGGTGTATTCGGGGATATAGGAATTGACGAGGAAGATCTCGCCATCCTTCGACTGCGCGTAGGATTCCGCAATGTTCGCCTTGCCGCCACGCAGCGATTTCACCTCGCTGCCGGTCAGCATGATTCCGGCTTCCAGCGTGGATTCGATGAAATAGAGATGGCGCGCTTTGCGATTGTCCGCGACGACTTTCTGATCGTCGTCTTTCTTCCTGGCCATATCAGCTGTTGAGAAGTCCGGCCGCCGCCATCGCCGCCTTCACGATATCGCGCCCGCCCGCGGTCACCGGCACAATGGGAAGCCGCACCTCCGAATCGCATAGCCCGAGCAGCGAGGCGGCGTATTTGGTCGGCGCCGGACTTGCTTCGCAAAACAGTCCGTCATGCAGGGCCATTAGCCGATCCTGATAGGACAGCGCCTTCGCGTACTCTCCCGCAAGGCACGCATTCTGGAATTCGGCGCACAGCTTGGGCGCGACATTGGACGTCACGGAAATGCACCCTTGCCCGCCATGCGCCATGAAACCCAGCGCCGTGCCGTCATCGCCGGACAGCCGCACGAAGCTCTTGGGCAGCGCCGCGCGGTCGCGGCTGGCGCGCGCGAGATTGCCCGTCGCATCCTTGACGCCGATGATGTTCGCAATTGCAGCAAGCCGCGCCATTGTCTCGGTGGAAATCTCGACAGTGCTGCGGCCGGGAATGTTGTAGAGGATAATCGGAATATCGACCGCTTCCGCGATGCTGGCGAAATGGCGGTAAACCCCTTCCTGCGTCGGCTTGTTGTAATAGGGCGTGACGGAAAGCGCCGCATCGGCGCCCACTTCCTTGGCATGGCGTGTCAGTTCGATGGCTTCGCGAGTCGCATTGGAGCCAGCCCCAGCAATCACCGGCACGCGTCCACGCGCGGTCGAGACACAAAGTTCCACCACGCGCTTGTGTTCCTCATGACTCAAGGTGGGCGACTCGCCGGTGGTGCCGACAGGGACGAGGCCATGGGTTCCCTGCCCGATCTGCCATTCCACCAGCCTGCAGAACGCATCCTCATCCAGCGCGCCGTTTCTGAACGGCGTGATCAATGCAGTGATGGAACCTTTGATTCGATTGACGGCGGTCATGCCCTAATCCTGAAGAGTGCGCCGGACCTTAACCTTTTGGGTGGGTGTGGCGCAAAGATTTACCTTTATCTGCGATAGATTCACAAAGCTGCGAAGAGTGTGGTCAGATTCAACCGGCATTGTTATGCTTCGTCCTCAATCAGGTGCTGTCGGGGTTTCAAAACTCAAGATGGGATTGCCGCTGAGGTCTCCGGCTTCCAAGGCGCGGCTCGTCACCGCAATCCTGACACTTGGCTTCGGCCTCGTTCCCCCCGCCTCGACCGTGCTGGCGCAGCCTGACGATTCGATTGTGGATAGTTCGCCATCCGATTCAGGCGCCGTCTTCGATGCCCCCGGCATGCCCGGCGTGCGCATGATGGCCCCGATTCCCGACAAGCCCGACCCAGTGCCCGCGCAGCCCCGCAAGCCGGCGAAATCCGCAGCCGCGGCGTCCGTCGTGAGATTCGACGGCAGCGATCGCTCGCTGGTCCAGCAGGCATTTTCGCCAGCCCGCGATTGGAGCCGGGTGCGGCAGCTCGCCGGGCAGGCTCACAGCCAGGCCGTCAAACTGATCGTCGAGTGGCGCTATCTGCTCGACGAAATGGGCGGCGCCGATTTCCAATCCATCGACGCCTTCCTCACCGCGCATCCGAATTGGCCGCGTCACGACGCGCTCGCCATTCGCGCGGAAAAGACCATGCCCGCCGAATCCGATCCGCGCGACGTCATCGCCTGGTACGCGAAGCATCCGCCCCTGTCGGGCATCGGCAATATCCGTCTCGGCACGGCGCTGATGGATACGGGCAAGCGCAATGAGGGCGCAGCCCTTATCCGCAAAGGCTGGACCGATTTCACTTTCTCGCCGTTCGACGAGAGAGACATCGTTGCCGCCCACGCCGATGTTCTGGGGCCGGCGGAACAGAAGGTGCGTCTGCTGAAACTGCTCGCGCGCGGCGATGCGGGTGGGGTCAAGCGCCAGATGCTGCGCGTCGATGCCGATACAAGGCGTCTGGCGACGGCGATTTCGCAGATCAAGACGAACCCGGCGGCCGTAAAACAGGTGCTGGCATCCTTTCCCGAGTCCGGCGTCAACGAGCCGGAATTGGTGTTCGAAGCGGCGCGGGCGCTGCGCCGCCGCAACCAGGATGAAGCAGCCTGGGATCTGATGTCCAAGGCGCCGACCGACAAACAAGACATGGCGGTCGCCGAGCGCTGGTCTTCCGAACGGCAGATCATGGCACGCGATGCGCTGAAGGCTGGCCGGAACGATCTCGCTTACCAATTCGCCTCCACGCCCGCGCTCGATCCGGAATCAGGCTCCGCCTTCATGGATGCGGAGTTTTTGGCGGGATGGATTGCGCTTCGGTCTCTGAATAAGCCCGAGCTTGCCTATTATCATTTCGACCGGCTGGCGAAAGGCGTCAGCTTTCCGATCAGCGTGGCACGGGCCCATTACTGGTTGGGCCGCACCTGGGACGCGCTGAACAATCGCGCGGCCGCAGCCGACGAATATCGGGTCGCCGGATATTATTCGGCGACCTTCTACGGGCAGCTCGCGCTCACGAAACTGGCAGAGCGCCCAATGCTTCACGTCAACATCGCTGCGACTGCCGATCCCCTGCCGTCTGAGCGTGCGGCCTTCGAAGCCGATGACCGGGTTCAGGCGATCCGCTTGTTCAACCAATTGGGCGACCGCAACAATGTGCGCCAATTCGCACTCGCCATCGCGACGAGCACGAAGGACGAAAAGCAATTGCAAATGCTGGCGGAACTGGTGGCTTCGACCGGCGATCAGGCCTTGGGCGTGAAAGTCGCGAAGAATGCGAGCTACAGCGACGTCTATCTCCAGCCCTATCTGCACCCCCTGGTCAGTCTGCCGAAAAGCGGCAGCGATGCGCCGGAACCTGCGCTTGTGCTTGGCCTCACCCGTCAGGAAAGCGAATTCGACGCCGGCGCGGTGAGCGTTGCCGGTGCGCGCGGCCTCATGCAATTGATGCCGGCTTCGGCCAAACGCGCAGCGACCTTGTCCCGGCTGACCTTTCGCCCGGCCGATCTCAACAACCCCGACTACAATATACAGCTCGGCATGGCGACCTTGTCCGAATATCTCGACCGCTGGGGCGGCTCCTATATTCTCGCCATTGCGTCCTACAATGCCGGCCCGTCCAACGTACGCAATTGGGTGGAGGCTTATGGCGATCCGCGCGAATCGGGCGTCGATCCCATCGATTGGATCGAATCCATTCCCTATCCGGAGACGCGCAATTATGTGCAGCGTGTGCTGGAGAATCTCGAAGTCTATCGCAACCGGCTGAACAGCTCGGACCAGCAACTCGTCATCCTGTCGGATCTCTACCGGCCCAACACCGCGAACGCTCCCGGAGTCCTGGAAGCGTCGTCCGCGTCTCTGACAGTCCCGAAAGCGCCAGCCCCGCAATGATGCCTTTCGAGGAGCGCTTTGCGCAGTCCCCGGACGGGCTGCGCCTCTTTTATCGCGACTATCCAGGCCCAGGCGGCGAAAACTCCGCCCGCACGCCGGTGCTGTGCATTCCCGGGCTCACCCGCAACAGCGGCGACTTCGATTTCATCGCCTCCCATATCGCCGCCACACGCCGCGTGCTCACCACAGACCTGCGCGGGCGCGGACGATCGGACTATGATCCTGATCCCCGCAAATATGCGGTGCCGGTGGAAACCGGCGACATGCTGCAATTGCTGGAGACATTGGGAATCCCTCGCATTGTCGTGCTGGGAACCTCGCGTGGCGGGGTCATCGCAATGGTGATGGCAACCGCCAAGCCCGATCTGCTCGCAGGCGCAATCCTCAACGATATGGGCGCACAGCTCGAGGCCAAAGGGCTCGAACGCATTTACAACGTGATGCGGTCGCCGCCCTCCTATGGCGATTGGGATGAAGCCGCCGCCGCTCTGGCGCTTGCGAACGCTTCGCTCTTTGCCAATGTCGCGCCGGAGCGCTGGCTCCGCTTCGCGCACGCGCTTTATCATGAGCAAGAGGGACGGATCGTGGGGAATTACGATCCCAAATTTCCACAGGCCATTCTGGAAGGGGCCGGTACAAACCCGCGCAACGAAGCCGGAGCGGCCGATCTGTGGCGCTGGTTCGCCGCGCTGGCGAATATTCCGACGCTTCTTCTGCGGGGGGAAAATTCCGAACTGTTATCGGCCGACACAGCCGCTGCGATGGTTCGCGCCAAACCCGATCTCGCCTTGGTTACCGTGAAGGACCGCGGTCACGTCCCATTCCTGGACGAGCCGGAAGCGGTAACTGCAATCGACGCCTTTCTCCAAGGCATCGCCTAAGCGAAGGCTTAAGCGTGGCGGAGCCACTCGCGCGCCTGGCGCTGAGCTTCGGCGATTTGCGGTGCGCTCATCTCGCGAGACAATTGCGAGCGCCAGCCGCGCGCTTCGTCGACGCCTTTCATGGCGGCGAGGTTGAACCATTTGTGGGCCGCGACATAATCCACGCCCACGCCCTGACCGGTCGAATAGGCCAGACCCAAATTGTACAGCGCATCCGCGCGGCCCTTGCGAGCAGCCGATTCGAATTCCGTCAGTGCATCGAGATCCACGTAAGCCATCGTCATTCCCCTTTAGAAGCCTGTCCTCATGGCCGGTCTATTCCGGTTGCCCCACTCGGCTCCGGCGCTTGCTGCGCCTTCACCCTCGTGACGCTGTCATCATGAGAACGTTCTCACTAAAGCGACGTTAACGATGCTCCGCGTTCAGGTTAATTCGCGTTAGTACTTATGCGTGTTTGTACCTAGCCTTGCGCGGGATCTGGGTTCAGGCCCTGGCGCGCTGACCGAACAGCACTTTCACGGCTTCCGGGTCCTGATTGATCTGATAATTCGGTTCGCGCAGATAGGCGCCCACTTTGCCGCCGCGTTCGACGCCGGGACGCGCATTCATCCGCTCCCACCATGCTTTCACATTGGGAAAATCGTCGATGTTCTGTCCCTGCCGGTCCCAGCTTTTCACCACGCCCCAGCACGCCATGTCGGCAATGGAATAGGCGCCCGCAAGAAAATCGCGATCCGCAAGCCGTCTGTTCATCACGCCATACAGCCTGTTCATTTCGTCGGTGTAGCGCGCAATGGCGTAGGGAATCTTCTCTGCCGCATAACCGCGGAAATGATGCGCCTGCCCCGCCATCGGGCCGAAGCCGCTGACCTGCCAGAAGAGCCATTGATCGACCTCGATGCGGCGGCGTTCGTCCTTCGGATAGAATTTTCCGGTCTTGCGTCCGAGATATTGCAGGATCGCGCCGGATTCGAAGATCGAGATCGGTTTTCCACCCGGGCCATCGGGATCGACGATGGCCGGCATCCTGTTGTTCGGTGCGATGGACAGGAAATAGGGATCGAACTGATCGCCCTTGTTGATGTTGATCGGCTTCAGCACATAGGGCAGCCGGCACTCTTCCAGCATGATGCTGATCTTCAGGCCGTTATAGGTCGGCCAGAAATACAGCTCGATCGGATGCTGCCGGAGTTTTCGCGACGCTGTGGGTTTGGCCGCCGGTTTTGCGCCGGAAGACGCTGTGGTGCGCTTGGCGGGCTTGGCTTTGACGCGGGCGGCACGCGCGGAGCGCGCGGTTAAACGTGCTTTGGGCATGAGATCCTCGAATTGGCGCTAAGCCTTGATTAGCGCAGTCGCCGGCCCTTCGGCAAACGGCAGGAACGAGGATCGGTACGGGGAACGCGGGGGAGAGAGAGATCGGTGGCGGGCAGGCCGCGGCCCTCCGAAGAGAAACCGCGGCCTTTGCCTACACCACCCGTAAGCGCCTTACATTGCTGGCGCTGCAGGAGCGGCGGCTTTTTTCGCGCGCCGTTTGGCAGGCTTCTTAGCAGCCTTACGGGCAGGCTTCTTCGTCGCCTTCTTGGCAACCTTCCGCTTCGCCGGCGCCTTCTTGGCGGCAGGCTTGCGGCCGGGCTTCTTCGCGGCGGCTTTACGCGCCGGCTTCCGTGTCGCGGCCTTGCGGACCGTCGACTTCTTCGCCACCTTTTTACGGGCGGGCTTTTTCTTTGCAGTCATCGGCATTGAAACGACTCCCTCTAGAGTTCGGTCGGTGCAACACGCACCTCCCAAAAACGTCCGGAAATATGCGCAACGTGCGTTAACGAAGCAATACCGCCCCCTTGCGCGGCTTGGGCGCTGTCAAGCGGAGAATCAGAAAACCCAATGAAATATTATGTTTTAATGCATTATCCGTGTACGGATGTAAATTTGCGCGAGCGCCTTGACAACCCGGCCAAAGTGCAAAAATGGACAGACGCGGACGAATCACCCCTCCTCGGGCAATCCTAAGCGGCGCCGCAAAATCGCATTTACGGTTTGCGGATTCGCTTTTCCACCGGTCGATTTCATCACCTGACCGACGAACCATGCGGCTGCTTTCGGTTTGGCTTTCACCTCCGCGACCCGGTCGGGATTGGCGGCGATGACGGCATCAACCGCCGTCTCGATAGCGCTTTCATCCGTCACCTGACGTAAGCCGCGCGCCTCCACGAGCGCTTTCGGATCGCCCCCTTCCGTCCAAACGATGTCGGCGAGGTCCTTTGCGCTTCGTCCCGAGATGGTTTTGCTCGAAACCATCTGCACGATGGCGCTCGCAGCCGCGGCGGAAATGGGACCGGCGCCAATGCCAAGCCCCGCCTTGTTCAGCCGGCCGAAATATTCGTTGTTCAGCCAGTTCGCGGCGGCTTTTGCCTCCGCCCCTTCCGCGACCATGGCTTCGAAATATTCCGCCGCTTCCTTTTCGGCGACCAGCACCGAGGCGTCATAGGCCGACAACCCTGCCGCGATGAAACGGGCCTTCTTCTGGTCGGGAAGTTCGGGCAGCGCACGTTCCAACCCATCCACCCAAGCCTCATCGAAGGTCAGCGGCAGCAGATCGGGGTCCGGAAAATAGCGATAATCATGCGCCTCTTCCTTCGAGCGCATCGGGCGCGTCTCGCCATTGCGCGAGTCGAACAGCCGCGTTTCCTGCCGGATGGTGCCGCCCGATTCCAGAACATCCACCTGCCGGCGCGCTTCGTAATCCACCGCCTGCTGCACGAAGCGCATCGAATTGACGTTCTTGATCTCGCACCGCGTGCCCAGCGGTCCGCCCGGCCGCCGCACCGACACATTCACGTCCGCGCGCATGGAGCCTTCCTCCATATTGCCGTCGCAGGTGCCGAGATAGCGCAGGATGGCCCGCAACTTGCGCAAGAACGCCGCGGCTTCCTCGGACGAGCGCAAATCGGGACGGCTGACGATCTCCATCAACGCCACACCGGCGCGGTTGAGGTCCACATAGGTGAAATCGGGATGCTGATCGTGCAGACTTTTGCCGGCGTCCTGTTCCAGGTGCAGCCGCTCGATGCCCACTTTGACGGTTTCGCCATTGGGCAAGTCGATATCGACTTCGCCCTCGCCCACCACCGGCTGCTTGTATTGGGAGATCTGATATCCGGCCGGGAGATCGGGATAAAAATAGTTCTTCCGGTCGAACACCGAATGCAGATTGATCTTCGCCTTCAGCCCGAGCCCGGTACGAACCGCCTGCTCGACGCAATAACGGTTGATCACCGGCAGCATGCCCGGCATGGCGGCATCGACCAGGCTGACCTGCGAGTTCGGTTCGGCCCCGAACGCCGTCGACGCACCGGAAAACAATTTTGCTTTGGAAGAAACCTGGGCATGGACTTCCATGCCGATCACGATTTCCCACTTGCCGGTCGTGCCCTCGATCAATTTGGCGCTCCGCGCCATCGTCTCGCTCATCACACGCTCCACCAGGTTTCCGGCTTGCCCTGGAAATTCGCCGCTTGTTCGATGGCCCGCCCCGCGCGCAGCACGGTGGCTTCATCGAAGGCTTTGCCGATAATCTGCAAGCCCAGCGGCAGACCTTGCGGGCACAATCCCGCAGGCACCGAAATCGCGGGCAGGCCGGCGAGATTGACCGTCACCGTGAACACGTCATTCAGATACATGGATACGGGATCGGCGGTCTTCGCGCCGATGGCAAAGGCGGCACAGGGCGTAGCCGGGGTCAGCAGCACATCACAGGCGGCAAAGGCTTTGTCGAAATCCTGCACGATCAAGGTGCGCACCTTCTGCGCCCGCAAATAATAGGCATCGTAATAGCCTGCCGACAGCACATAGGTCCCGATCATGATGCGGCGCTTCACTTCACGGCCGAAGCCTTCCGCGCGTGAGTGTTCATACAGGCCGGTCAGATCGGCGGCGCCGGCGGCACGATGGCCATAGCGCACGCCGTCATAGCGCGCGAGATTGGACGACGCCTCTGCCGGCGCGACGATGTAATAGGCGGGAAGCGCATATTTGGTGTGCGGCAGACTGACTTCGACAATCTCCGCGCCTTGCGCTTGCAGCCAGTCCACACCCTGCCGCCACAACGCATCGATCTCCGGCGGCATGTTTTCGATGCGGTATTCCTTGGGAATGCCGACGCGCAGGCCTTTTACGCCACTGTTCAACCCCGCCTCGTAGTCGGGCACCGGCACATCCACGCTGGTGGAATCCTTGGGATCGTGACTTGCCATCACGCCCAGCATGATCGCCGCATCGCGCACCGTGCGGGTCATCGGACCCGCCTGATCGAGCGAAGAAGCAAAGGCGACAATGCCCCAGCGGGAACAGCGGCCATAAGTGGGCTTCATTCCCACGATCCCGGTGACCGCGGCAGGCTGGCGGATCGAACCGCCGGTGTCCGTTCCGGTCGCAGCAAGCGCCAGATGGGCGGATACCGCGGCCGCCGATCCGCCAGACGAGCCGCCCGGCACCAGGTCCTCGTTGCGTCCCGTGGCACGCCAGGGGTTGGTGACCGGCCCGAAATAGGAGGTCTCGTTCGACGAACCCATGGCGAATTCGTCGAGATTGGTTTTGCCCAGCATGACGGCGCCGGCATTCCACAAATTCTGCGTCACCGTCGATTCATAGGTGGGCACGAAATTGTCCAGAATGCGGCTCGCCGCCGTGGTGCGCACGCCATTGGTGCAGAACAAATCCTTGATGGCCAGCGGAATGCCTTCGAGAACGCGCGCTTGCCCCACCGCAATCCGCGCATCCGAAGTTTCTGCGTTGGAAAGTGCGTGCTCCGGCGTCTCGGTCACGAAGGCGTTCAGCGCATGAGCCTTGGCAATCACATCGATATGAGCCTGGGTCAGTTCTGTCGCGGAAATATCCTTGGCGTTGAGGGCTTCCCGCGCCTCGGCAATGGTGAACCGCGTCGGATCGGAGGGGCGCGCCATTATTCCACCACCGTCGGCACGACGAAGAAATGATCCTCGGATTGCGGGGCGTTCTTCATCAGATCGGCCGCATAGCCGCCATCGGTGACCACATCCTCGCGCATCTTGAGGCGCTGCTCGACCACGCTGGTCATGGGCGGCACACCCTCGACATCCACTTCCGCAAGCTGCTCCACCCAGGCGAGCAGCGCATTCAGCTCGCTTTCCATGGCGGCAACCTGGTCCTCGTCCACGGCCAGCCGCGCGAGCCGTGCAATGCGCCGGACGGTCTCTCTATCGACAGACATGACAAGCTTCCCAGGACGTTTCTGCTAAGAATGTTGCTAGCAACCGGAGGTCAAACTGGCAAGCAACCGCATTCCCAATGCTCTTGAAGGCAAGGCAATCGCGTTTGGTCCCCCTCCCTTGGAAAGGGAGGGGCGAATCCCGCGAAGTGCGGCGCGCGAGCGGGATTCGGGGAGGGATCATGCCACGCCGTACGAACGCACCCCCCACCCGCGCGCCTTCGCGCCTCCCGCGCTTCGGCTTGCGACCTCCCCCTCAAGGGGAGAGGAATAATAGGTGTCAGTCCTTTCGCTCGAAGAATTGCGCGCGCAGCTGGTCCCCGGCCGCCGGCTGCTGGGCCTGGATTTGGGCGAAAAGACCATCGGCGTTGCGCTTTCCGATACGAGCCTGAGCGTCGCGACCCCGCTGAAGACGCTTGTTCGAAGCAAATTCAAAACCAACGCCGCACAGCTTGCCGCGCTAATTGCCGAACATGGGATCGGCGGACTTGTTGTGGGCTTGCCCTTGAATATGGACGGAACGGACGGCCCGTCTGCCCAATCCGCCCGGGCCTTTGCCCGCAATTTCGCAGCCGTCTCGGATTCTCCCGTCGTTTTGGTGGATGAGCGCCTTTCGACGGCTGCCGTGACACGCACGCTGATCGATGCCGATACATCGCGGCGGCGGCGGGCGGAGGTGGTGGACAAGATGGCCGCCGCCTACATCCTGCAAGGCGCCCTCGACCGCTTGCGCCATAGGCGCACTATATCGTGAGTGTCGCGCGGATACGGGCCGCGACCGCCTCCCGCTCCGCGTCATCCTTGTAGCCGACCCGTTTCCAGATCATGCGGCCGGAGGCAAACAACCCGTCGCCCTTGCGCCGCGGCACAATGTGAAAATGGACATGCGGGACGCTCTGGCTGACGACATTGTTCAGCGCCACGAAACTGCCCTCCGCCTCCATCGCTGTCATCACCGCCGCGGATAACCGTTTCACGCGAACGCCAAGCTCCGCCATCACCGCGTCGGGGGTGGCCGCCAGGGTTTCGTAATGCCCGCGCGGGACCAGCAGCACATGGCCGGGCATCAGCGGGCGGTAATCCAAAAACGCGACCGACACATCGTCCGCGAACACCGTGAAGCTCTTTTCCGAGCCTTCGGCGATTCCGCAGAATTTGCACGGCTTGTTCCTGCGTTTTTCGGCAGCCGGCCTCAGCGCTGGCACGAACCCCTCCGTTTCCCACACAAAAATCTACAGCTTTCCGCCGCTTCGGCCAGGGGAATGCTTTGCATCCGGCCCCTGCCCCCTTATAAGCCCAGCTTTGATGCAGACCTTGCGCCACGTCACGTCGATCAACGATCTCAGCCTCGATGAGATCGAAACCGTCTTTTCCCTCGCCCAAAGCTATTTGCGCAATTTGCGCGATCCCAATCTGCCGCACCGGATCGGGCGCAGCATTTCCGATGCCCAGGGCTCGGTGCTCGCGAGCCTGTTCTACGAGCCCAGCACGCGCACACGGCTGTCGTTCGAAAGTGCGATGCTGCGCCTTGGCGGCAAATCCATTGGCAGCGCAGACCCGGCCACAAGTTCCGCCGCCAAAGGCGAAAGCCTGGCCGATACGGTGCGGGTCGCATCGAATTACGCCGACGTGCTGGTCATCCGTCACCCACGCGACGGCGCGGCCAAGCTTGCCGCCTGCTATGCCAGCGTGCCGGTGGTGAATGGCGGCGATGGCGCGCATGAACATCCCACCCAGACATTGTGCGACCTGTTCACGCTGCAGCAGGAAGGCAAGAACCTCAAACATCTCAATGTGGCGATTTCCGGCGACCTGAAGGGCAGCCGCACCATTCATTCCTTCGTCTACGCGCTGGCGCGCTTCGAAGCCAATATCATGATGATGCCGGCCAAGGGCATGGAGTTGCCTTCCCACGTGGATTGGCGGCTGCGCAACGAGTTCGGGTGCTACGCCGTTCCGCGCGCCCGGTACGAAAAAGACAATGCCGCCGTCGATGCTCTCTATATGACGGCGGACAAGCCGCATCAGCTCGCCCTCCGCACCGATGTCGATCTTAAGGTCCGCAAGAATATCGATGCCATGTATGTCACGCGTTTCCAGAAAGAACGCTGGACGGACAAGACGCAGGATTATCCGACCATCGATCAGCGCTTTCTGAAGGATAAGAAGTTTTCCAAGACCAGCCTCTTGCATCCCTTGCCGCGCGTGGGCGAACTCGACATCTCCTTGGATAGCGACCGGCGCGCGGCCTATTTCCGCCAAGCCGCGTTCGGTGTGCCAATCCGCATGGCGCTGATTGCACTGATCCTCGGCATGGGCCGCGATTATGTGCTGAAGGGGTATGAGGGCGGTTTCCGGCCCGAAGAACATCCCGTCTACGATCAGCCGAGTGCCGTGGGGATCGAATGCGCCAACCCGAACTGCATCGTGCACGACGCGCAGGAGGGCAAATATGCCCGCAACCGCTTTCATCTGGTGGGCGCGAACCGGCTGCGCTGTTTTTATTGCGAAACCGACATTGTCGATTTCGTCGTCGCCCATAAGAAATCGAAACATTACGAGACCGAAGTCCCAAACCTGCATGACTTTGCCGGAAAAGATCGCGACGTCCTGATCTTTTCCACGGCCGAGGATGCAGAAGCCGCCGGATTTTCTCTTCCCAAACGCCGCCGCAAAACCGTCAGCGGATAGGATGATCGAGAGGCTGGCGCTTTTGTCGTGGCAGTCGGCATGGCCCTATTTGTTGGCGGTGTTTGTGCTTTCCTATCTGCTGGGCTCCATTTCCTTCGGCCTGATTTTCGCAAAACTGGCGGGCGCCGGCGATATCCGCAGAATCGGTTCCGGCAATATCGGCGCGACCAACGTCTTGCGCACGGGCAAACGTTGGGCCGCCGCCGCGACGCTGATCTGTGACGGCGCCAAAGGCTATCTTGCAGTCTCGATCAGCGGCAATTTGGGCGGCCAGGCTTTTGCCGTGATCGCGGGACTGGGCGTTTTCCTCGGACATTTGTATCCGGTCTGGCTGGGCTTCAAAGGCGGCAAAGGCGTCGCCACCTACATCGGAATCGTGCTGTCGCTGTCGCCGTTCATCGGCCTTCTGGTTTGCGCGGCCTGGATCGCCTTTGCCCAGGCGTTCCGCTATTCCTCCCTGGCGGCACTCATGTCCGCGGTGTTGGCGCCCGTGGGCTTTCTCTTTTTCGACGGGACCCTGTTTGCGCTTCTGACCTTCGTCCTCGTGGTTTTCATCTTCTATTCGCATCGTGCGAACATTGTCCGCCTCTTCAAAGGCGAGGAGCCGAGGATCGGAGCCCATTGATGGCGGGGCGGCCATTGCGCGACGACGAACGGATCGCCTGGCTGCGGCTCGCGCGAACCGAATCCGTCGGCCCTGCCACTTTCGCCGCGCTCATCGCGCGCTTTTCGGATGTGCGGGAGGCATTGGACGCCGCACCCCGCCTGGCCCGCCGGGGCGGCGCGAAAGAATTGCGGATACCGACGCAGACCGAAGCGCAAATCGAGCTTGAAGCGCTCGCCCGTCTGGGCGGCCGGATGCTGGCCTCTGTCGAACCCGATTATCCGGCCGGTCTTGCCGCGCTGGATCCCGCACCGCCTCTTATTTCCGTGCTCGGCCATATTCCGCTGCTGAAACGCGACATGGTCGCAATGGTGGGCGCGCGCAACGCCTCCGCGCTCGGCATCAAATTCGCGGCAAACCTTGCAGCCGATCTCGGCGCTGCCGGTTTGGTGATCGTGTCGGGCCTTGCCCGCGGCATCGATCACGCCGCCCATCGCGGTACGCTGGAAACCGGCACAGTCGCCGTGCTGGCCGGCGGCGTCGACAGCGTCTATCCGCCCGAACATCAAAATCTGTACGACGAGATGAAAGCGCGTGGCGCGCTGGTGTCGGAGATGCCGCTCGGCATGGCGCCTTTGTCGCGCCATTTCCCCCGCCGCAACCGCCTGATCTCCGGGATGGCGCGCGGTGTTGTCGTGATCGAAGCGGCCGAACGCTCGGGCTCCTTGATCACCGCGAATTACGCGCTGGAACAGGGCCGCGAAGTCTTTGCCGTACCCGGCTCGCCGCTCGATCCCCGGTCCAAGGGCGCCAACCGCCTGATCCGCGAAGGCGCCACGCTGACCGAATGCGCCGACGACGTGCTGGCGGCACTACGGCCCATTCTGGGCCACGCCTTTGGCGAGCCAACACATCATCAGTCTTCCTCCCCGCCCGCCGATCAGGCGGCGATGGAACAGGAAGCGGATCGGGTGCGCTTGCAGGTGGAGGAGAAGCTTGGGCCCGCTCCCGTCGAGATCGACGAAATCATTCGCCAATGCGGCGCAACCCCGGCGGCGGTCCTTACGGTCTTGCTTGAGCTTGAACTTGCCGGGCGGGTGCAGCGGCATCCGGGAAATCGGGTGTCCTGGCGCTGAGCTATCCTTCGGGACGCGCCAGGGACTTCGCTTCCGCGGCGGCGGCGTTCAGCAGCAATACCAGCTCACTTTGATTATGCCGCGCCGCGATTTCTGCCAAAGCCCTAAGCATGTCATGGGTATAGCCAGCGCTTTCTGCGGCGCTGGGCGGCTTTGAAGGGGCTTGGACGGAGCGAGTTTTCTGCTCCGCGGCGGGCCGGCGCACCATGCAAGGAATCTCTAAAGGCTGATTCGCACGATAACGGGTCCCCCTGTCTAAATGCAATCTTAAGTTGTTATACCAGGCGTTAATATTAAAAATTGCAACATTGCAGCGTTGACAGGGCTCCGGTCCTTACCCCAGTGTCCGCGCCCGCTGCGCCAAACAGCCTCATCCATGGCCGATAACGCGGTTTTCACGAGTTTCAGCAGCCAGGGCCTATGTCAGAACCTTCCAGCGTCGTGGTCGTGGAATCGCCTGCCAAGGCGAAGACCATCAACAAATATCTGGGCCGGGATTACACCGTTCTAGCGAGCTACGGCCATGTGCGGGACCTTCCCGCCAAGGACGGCTCGGTCGATCCCGATGCCGATTTCGCCATGATCTGGGAAATCGATCCCAAGGCGCAAAAGCGGTTGAAGGATATCGCCGACGCGCTGAAAGGTGCGGACCGCCTGATCCTCGCCACCGACCCGGACAGGGAAGGCGAAGCGATTTCCTGGCATGTGCTGGAAGCGCTCAAGCAGCGCAAGGCGCTGGGCAAAACCGACGTCCAGCGGGTCGTCTTCAATGCCATCACCAAATCTGCGGTCCTGGATGCCATCGCGCACCCGCGTGCCATCGACGTGGAATTGGTGGACGCTTATCTGGCGCGCCGGGCGTTGGATTATCTCGTTGGTTTCACGCTTTCGCCCGTGCTGTGGCGCAAGCTGCCGGGCGCGCGTTCGGCGGGACGCGTGCAATCGGTCGCGCTCCGGCTCATCTGCGACCGCGAGCTGGAAATCGAAGCCTTCAAGGCGCAGGAATATTGGACCGTCGAAGCCGATTTCGCGGCGCCCGGCGGCAATTTCACGGCGCGGCTGACTCATGCCGACGGCAAGAAGCTCGACAAGCTTTCGCTCCACAATGCCGAGGACGCCCAGCGTGCGGTCGCTGCCATCAGGGCCGGAAGCTTCACGATTGCCGAGGTGGAGAAGAAGCCGGTCAAACGGCATCCCTCGCCGCCGTTCATTACTTCCACGCTGCAGCAGGAAGCTTCCCGCAAATTGGGGTTTGCCGCGGCGCGCACCATGAAAATCGCGCAAGGCCTGTATGAAGGCGTCGATCTGGGCGGCGAGACTGTCGGCCTCATTACTTATATGCGCACCGACGGCACCACCATGGCCGGCGAAGCCATCGCCGAAAGCCGCCATGTGATCGCCGATCTGCATGGCGATCGCTACGTGCCGGAACGGCCGCGCGTCTATTCCTCCAAGGTCAAGAACGCGCAGGAAGCGCACGAAGCCATTCGCCCGACCAGTTTCGCGCGCCATCCCGAACGCGTGTCGCGCTATCTCGATGCCGATCAGGCACGGCTCTATGAGCTGATTTGGAAGCGCGCGCTCGCAAGCCAAATGGAATCCGCCGAGCAGGAGCGCACCACCGCCGATGTCGCTTCCGGCGACGGCAAGACGAAGCTTCGCGCCACCGGCACCGTGACCTTGTTCGACGGCTTCCTGAAGCTTTATCAGGAAGGGCGCGACGACGAGGCCGATGGCGAGGATGGACGCCTGCCCAAGCTTTCTGCCGGCGATGGGTTGTCGACATTGGCGGTGCGCGACGAACAGCATTTCACCGAACCGCCGCCGCGCTATTCCGAAGCGAGCCTGGTCAAGAAACTGGAAGAACTCGGCATCGGCCGTCCCTCGACTTACGCCAGCATCCTTTCGACGTTGCGGGACCGCGCCTATGTGCGCATGGACCGCAACCGCTTCATACCGGAGGACAAGGGGCGCATCGTCACCGCGTTCCTGACCAGCTTTTTCAAACGCTATGTCGAATATGATTTCACCGCCGATCTCGAAGAAAAGCTCGATGAGGTTTCGGCGGGCGAACTGTCCTGGAAACAATTGCTGCGCGATTTCTGGACAAGCTTTCACGTCGCCACCGAAGAAACCAAGAGCCTGAAATTCGCCGAGGTCATCGACGCGCTCGACGAGATTCTTGGGCCCCATATGTTCCCGGAACGGGCGGATGGCGGCGATCCGCGTCTTTGTCCGACCTGCGGCACCGGCCGGCTGAATTTGAAGCTCGGCCGGTTCGGCGCCTTCATCGGCTGTTCGAACTATCCCGAATGCCGTTACACGCGCCAATTGGGCCGCGGCGACGAGAATGGCGACGCGAGCCCGCGCACGCTCGGTGTCGACCCGCAAACGGGCGAAGAAATTTCGCTGAAATCCGGCCGTTTCGGCCCCTATGTCCAACGCGGCAATGGCGAGAAACCGGCGCGCGCCAGCATTCCCAAAGGCTTTTCCGCCGAGACCATGGACCTGGAAAAGGCGCTGCAGCTTTTATCGCTGCCGCGCGAAATCGGGGTTCATCCCGAAACCGGCAAGCCCATCATGGCGGGCTTCGGACGCTTTGGACCTTATATTTCGCACGATGGCGCCTATGCCTCGCTCGAATCGCCGGAGGATGTTTTCACCGTCGGCATCAACCGCGCGGTTACACTGCTGGCCGAGCGCAAAGCCAATGGCGGGCGCGGCGCGCGCGGCGGTCAGGCGTTGAAGGATCTGGGCGTGCCGCCGGGCGGAAGCACGGCCATCAAGGTGATGAAGGGCCGTTACGGTCCCTATGTCACCGACGGGAAAATCAATGCGACCCTGCCGAGGGATTCCGACCCGGCATCGGTGACATTGGAAGAAGCGGTCGCGCTGATTGCGGCACGCGCGGAAAAGGGCCCGGTTCAGAAGAAAGGCCGTGGCAAGAAGCCTGCCGCTGCGGCCAAGAAAGCCGCAGCTCCTTCCGGCAAGAAAGATGCCGGCGCGAAAAAAACACCGGCGTCGAAGGCGGCAAAAAGCGCGGGCACGAAACCCGCGAGCGAAAAGCCGAAGCGCAAAGCGCCGGGAAAAAAATAACGCGCCAGCTCTACCGGCGAAACGGTAGAGCTGGTCCCTCGCTGACGCCAGTTCTATTGGAACGTGATCAAATCCGTGCGGGTCAACGTTACGGCTTTGGGCTTTAAAGGCTGGTTGGCCAAATTCGCATTGCCCGAATTCAAGACATTGTAGAAACCGATGGTCGTTTCATAGTCGCTGGCGGCCGCGGTCGTATCCATCGGAATGACGACGGTGTAATCATGCGCCATCGCTCCGACCGATGTGTAGGTTACAGAGCCGCTGATCTTCCAGCCGACCATGATGATGGTCTTGATGCCCTTCGCCTTCAGCTCTTTGTCGAGATCGGTCCCGTAGAACCGGTCCTGAGCCGTGTTCACGATTTTGATATCACCGGCGGCAGGAGCGACCTCCGGCAGCCATTTGGTCATGTTCTGTGCACGGGTGCCGTATGCCACGGTAAGCCCGGCCTTGCGTACCTTCGTCATGAACGGGGTCATGGCCGGCAGCATCTGGCCTTTGCATTTGGCCTGCGTGGCGCAGATGTCCTCCACATAATCGAGCACCAAAAGCGCAGTGGTCTTCGGATCAAGGGTCACGCGCGCCGGCTCGGGGGTCGCGGGCATCTGCAAACTCATCATCTTTGCGGGGGCGCGTTCGGCCGCTTGGGCCGCAGCCGCTCCACAGAGCGCGAGCGCAAGACCGCTCATAAGGCAAACAGTGCGAAACCGTATCATGTCGAATCTCCTCAAGGGCCGGTGTTTCCCGGTTCTGATATCCGCAAATGGCCGCACGCGGTTATGCGAGCTTTAGAAGGTAAGGATGGAAGATTACCCCAAAGTCAGCTCCGATGGAATTGAATGGGTTCCGCGCCGGCAAATCCCGGCATCACGGGTGACGGCAGACGAAACAAACGTTGCTTCAGACACTTACAGGCGAAAATTCCGCCTGATCGAAAGGCACATTCACGGTGCCCGGCCCGAAGTGGTGCAGCGATACAAGCTCAACCAGAGCAATCAACTATTAATGAATACTCAATAGGCTCGGGTCGACGCCTTCGACGCAGGATCACTCCGAGATGGATCCCAGCATCCAGACCTCTAAACCGCGGATGCTGCGCGAGGACAAACCATCCCTGATTTCGATACGATTCCTGCTTCCCATTGTGACGATCGTTACGACTTTTTCCTTGCTATTGCTTCTTGCGATCCAGGCACGGTCTTCACTTGAACAACGGGCCACAGCACAGCGAATTCCCATCATTGTTGACGCATCGCAGGATCTTTTCTCCGCAATCCAGAACGTGAGGCTCGAACGTGGGAGCGTAAACCGCGCGCTTTCCCTCTCCGAGCAACCGGACGAGCACGCTCTCGGTGAGATCATTGCTCTGCGAGAACAATCCGATAGATCGTTGAATTCTGCGATCGCGAAGCTTGCCCCTCTAAAAGATGCCGATGTGCGCCGAGCGAGCCTCGAAGTCGAGAAGGTGCGCCAGGCGCTAGCGCCGGCCCGAAACGAAGTCGACTTCCTTCTCCACACAAACAAGAAAAATCGGCCGGAAGATTCGCTTCACAGATGGGACAGCCATATTGACGCCCTTGCGAATTCCATCGATGACTTATCCTTGCGGTTGGAGGAACAACTCACCGCCCTCGATGCGTTTGTCGCCACAATGATCGACGTGAAGAGGATTGTATGGCCGCTGCGTTCAGAAACTGGTGATGACCGCCGTCTGATCCTGCTCGCCCGCACACTTGGACCGGCGACGGGTGAACGTGAGAAGCGAGAGCTGCAATCTTCCGCAGGCCGGATGGCAGCCTTGTGGCACCTTGTTCAAGACGTCGCCAAGCGTGCCTCGACACCTCCCCGTCTCCAGGAAGCAATCCGGGATGCGGGCCGGAAATACGAGTCCTACCGAAAATTGCGTGACAGCATCGCCGAGGGGCTCATTGCCGGTCAGCCCGTCAGAGTCGATGAGCACGAGTGGTTGAACGTCTCTGACGAAAGCCGCGTTAGCATATTTCAAATCGCAAGAACCGCATATTCCCTTGCCAGTGCGCATGCGGACGAGCAGTTTCGGATCGCGGACCGGCAGTTCGAGACAGCGTCAATATTGATGCTGCTCTTTCTCATAGTAGGTTCGGCTACCGTCATCTACGTGGTGAGGGGCGTTGTGCGCCCCATCCATCGAATCGTGGACAGCATGCAGGTTGTCGCGGGGGGCAATCTTTCGCACGAGATTCCATACGAAAATCGACGTGACGAAATCGGCGTCCTTGCCCGCACGCTCGCGTTCTTCAAGGACAAAGTGTCTGAAAATCAGGAGCTGTATATCGCAAAGGCCAGCGCGGACCAGGCCAATCGCGCAAAATCGGAATTTCTGGCGAGCATCAGCCACGAACTTCGCACACCGCTTAATGCCATTCTTGGATTTTCCGAGGTGATCAAGACCGGAATGTTTGGTCCCATAAGCGACCGCTACAAGGCTTATGGCTCTGACATTTTCAAAAGTGGAACGCATTTGTTGGCGATCATCAATGACATCTTGGACCTCTCCAAATTGGGGGCACAACAATTCAAACTTCACGAAGACATTGTGGATTTGGACGAAATCATATCGTCATGCGTTCGGTTATTGGAGCCCCTGGCCCAAGACAATAAGGTCAAAATTGAAAAGGCAGTGGCGGTCCCGCTCCCGCAGATATTTGTCGATGAGGTAAGATGGCGGCAGATTTTGATAAACCTGCTCTCAAACGCAACCAAGTTCACGCCCGAGGGCGGCACCGTTCGTATATCCGCGTCGGAAAACAAAAGGGGCGTGGAAATCGTCGTCAGCGATACGGGAATCGGTATCCCGCAGGATCAGATTGCCAGAGTGCTGGAGCCCTTTCATCAGGTGAACAGCAGGATCAGCCGTAAACATCAAGGCACAGGGTTAGGGCTGCCGCTTGCGAAAAGCCTGGTCGAACTTCATGGCGGGACCATGGAGATAGATAGCGAAATCAATAAGGGGACAAATGTCACCGTCGTGATTCCGCCTGAACGAATTTTGCGTCGGATGGCCGAAGCCGCAAGCGCCTAATTTAGCTTGCCGTCGATGCACGCTTCTGTCCCACGGACACGATGAGGCCGCCGATCAATACTGCGCCTCACAGCCTGCAAGGAACGGAGCATCACCAGAAATTGGTGCATGCTCCGTCCTCAGCGCTTCCACGGCTAAGACGATCGCGTGCGCCCGTTCCTATTTCGCCAACGGCTCGGGCCGGATCTGGAAATGCACCACTTTGGGCATTTGTCCTTTGCCGCCTTCGATATGGGTGCTCGCGCTGCCGGAATAGGTGGCGTAGATGCCCCGGCCCTTCCAGCCGGCTTTCGCATCGTCAACGCGTCCGTCCATGCCTTTGGCAAAGAATCCCATCGGATAGGGCACGCGCATGGTCACCCATTTGCCGTCGACCAGCGCGAACATCGCGTCCGACAGATTGCCGGTGGCGATTGGAATGTTCTTGCCGAGACCCAGCGTGTCGAACTGATCGACCCAATCATAATAGGGCGCTTCGGCGCTGCCGCCTTTCATCGCCACGCCTTTGAATTGCGGACCGGGAATCGTGTAGAGCTTCCATCCTTCCGGGCAGGCCTTGCCCGTGGCCGCGACGGGGCCCGTGAGTGGCCCCTTGCACAGCCGCCGGTCGAAGCTCGCCATCTGCCCGCTCGCGAGCACCGACCACAACACGCCGTCGCTGGTGACATCCGCGCCGCGCGGGCTGAAACCGGAATCCGGATTCTTCGGATCGTTCCATGGCACCTCATAGACTTCGGTCAGCTTCGTCTTGGGATCGAAGCGGATCGCCGTTCCGGGGAAGCCCAGCACCACCGCCCAGATCGTGCCATCCACCGGATTGGCCGACACCGAATACAGGCCCTGCAGCACGCGCTTGTCTTTTTTCGGATCGATCGGCTGATTGGGCTCGACATAGCCATCCGCCTTGCCGTTGCCGTTGACGTCCACAATGAACGGCGCCCAGCCCTGGCTTGCCTGCTCGTCATGGGTCTCGTCCCATTTCTTGGTATCGAACCAGCCGATCACCGGATCGGTGTTGCTGCCGCTGGAAAACCAAATCGTGCCGTTCTTGTCGAAATTCAGATGATGCGTGGAAAAGCAGGTGTCGATGGTGACGATCTTCTTCGTCGCCGGATCGTACATCTGCAACTGCCGGCGCGAGGCGTTCAGCGGAAATGCTTCGGCGGAAGGGTGATGTGAGCCCGCCTTGCAGAACGCCGGATTGGCATCGGGACGAATGCGCGAGGTGAGCCAGATGCGGCCCTTGGCATCCATCATCGGATTGTGGTTCAGGCTGTGGCTGTCCCACACCGGCTCCTCGCCCCAATAGGGCGACGCAGCATAGATCGGCGCGGTCTTGGTGCTCGGCGTTTTCGGATCGCGCCACTCGGTCTTGATAAGTCCGGTTTTGTTGTTGGCAGGATCGAGCCAGGCGACATAGTCCGAACTCAGTTCCGGCGAGCCGTAGATGATGCCGTTCACATTCAGCGTCGGATTGCGTTTGTCCGTCGAGGTGAGGTCGTGCATGTAGGCGGTCGGTTGCGACCAATCCCACAGAGTCAAAACCACGTTCCGCTCCACGCCGGTGGGCCGTGCCGGCTTGGCGAAAGGCAATTCACCCTTTTTGACGCGGTCCGTCCAATCGCCGAAATTCGCCAAGGCGCGCGAGGCATCCAGATCGCCGATGGCCTGCACCATCAGCGCGCCCGGCTGCCCGGATTGGATACGGCGCTCCCATGCGGCGGCGGAACTGTCGAAATGCCCCAATTGGGCGGGGAGTTCGCGGGTGGATTTGTCACCCAGCTGGTGGCAGGAATTGCAGCCATCCGTCTTCAGATAGCGCAACCAAAGGCCCTGGTCCTTCAGCGACACAGGCATGCCATTGCCGGAAGTGCCAGTGCCCGGGAACAGCTTGGCATCCGGGATCTTCAGCATCGAATACCAATAGATCGCCGGATAATACTGCGCCGCTGCCGCCTCGTTCGGAGCAGGCATTGCTTTCAGATTCAGCATCTTACCGGGCGTTGCTTTGATTTTAGGTGAATCGATCAGGCCATAGCCGCGCACCCACACATCGTAATTGGCCTTGGGCAAATCAGGCACGAGATAACGGCCGGCATCGTCGGTGGCGACGATCTTGACATATTTGGTCGGCAGATCGCGCGTTTCCACGATGACCCAGACCCCAGCTTCGGGGCCATTGGCGCCGGTAACGACGCCGCCCAAGTCGTCGGCATCGATGGCCTGGGCTGCCGCTGTGGTCGCCACCCCCGCCAGAAGCAACGCCGCAATGCTCGCGCCCGCCAAAACAACGCTTCTTTTCGCCATCTCTTGTCCCTCAAAGCTCACGTGAATGGCAGTGTAAACCACAGCGCGCGGCTGTCAAAACCCGCAGGCCTGCGAAAAGAAGAGGCATTGTGGAGCGATCTGGGATTGAATTGATCCCATTGAACGTCATGACCGGCCGAAGTGCCGCCG
>DATARE010000383.1:0-5160 GCA_036264295.1 Micropepsaceae bacterium
CCCCTTCGGGGATCGTGATGCGGGCCGGAGCCCCCGACAGGGTGGGCACTTCGATTTCGCCCCCGAGTGCCGCGGTGACGAAGCCGATTGGCACGCGGCAATAGAGATCCTGGGAATCGCGCTGGAAGATCGGGTGCTGCCCGACGGAGAGAAAAATATAGAGGTCGCCGGGTGGTCCGCCATTCAGGCCCGCCTGGCCTTCGCCCGACAAACGGATGCGGGTGCCCTCCTCCACGCCGGGAGGAATGTCCACCGAGAGCGTGCGTTCCTTCTGCACCTGCCCCTGTCCGCTGCAGGCTTTGCAGGGATGGCGCACCACGCGCCCCGCGCCCCGGCATTTGGGACAGGTGCGCTCGATGGTGAAAAATCCCTGGCTGGCGCGCACCTTGCCGTGACCGGCGCAAGTCGCGCAGGTTTCCGCGGTGGTGCCCGGTTTGGCGCCGGTCCCCGTGCACTCCGTGCACGCGATCAGCGTTGGCACGCGAATTTCGGCGCTCTTGCCGCGATAGGCCTCTTCGAGCGTGATTTCCATATTGTAGCGAAGATCGCCGCCCCGGTTCGAACGGCGCGAACGCTTGCCGCCCATGAACTCGCCGAACAAATCGTCGAACACGTCGGTGAAGGACGCGGAGAAATCAAAGCCGCCCGGACCGCGTCCGCCATTTTCGAACGCGGCGTGGCCGAAGCGATCATAGGCCGCCCGCTTGTCGGCATCCTTCAGGATCTCATAGGCCTCGCTGAGCTCCTTGAATTTGTGCTCGGCGGTATGATCGCCCGGATTGCGATCGGGATGGCATTCCATCGCGAGCTTGCGATAGGCGCTCTTCAGCTCATCGCCGGCGCAGTTCCGCGCTACGCCCAGGATTTCGTAATAGTCCTTCTTGCTCATGCCGTCCGTCCGCAGGCGGAGGGTTTCACCGCATCAGCCTCCCCCTCGGGAGGGGAGGCCAGCGCGGTGACCATGCCAACAAACACCATTAATTCCGGATGCATTTCCGCGCCCCCCGACGCCGGAGCTTCGGCAATTACGCCGCGCCCTTCTTCTGGTCGTCGACTTCGGAGAATTCCGCATCCACAACATTCTCGTCCTTCGGAGCGTCCGCGCCAGTGCCCGCACCCGGGCCTTCGCCGCCTTCGCCCGGACCGCCGCTCTGCGCCTTGTACATGGCTTCGCCAAGTTTCATCGAAGCCTGGGCCAGCGTATTGGTCTTTGCCTTGATGTCTTCGACATCTTCGGTCTTGATCGCCGCCTTCAGCGAAGCAATCGCGTTCTCGATGGCCGTGCGCTCGGCATCGGACACTTTCGAGCCGTGCTCGGAGACCGCCTTCTCCGTCGAATGGATCAGAGCATCGCCATGGTTCTTGGCTTCGGCGAGTTCGCGCGTCTTCTTGTCGTCGGCGGCATGGGCTTCGGCTTCCTTGACCATCTTGTCGATGTCGGCTTGCGACAGACCGCCCGAGGCCTGGATGCGGATATTCTGCTCCTTGCCCGTTGCCTTGTCCTTGGCGCCCACCGAAACAATGCCGTTGGCATCGATGTCGAAGGTGACTTCCACCTGCGGCACGCCGCGCGGAGCCGGAGGAATGCCGACCAGGTCGAATTGGCCGAGCAGCTTGTTGTTCGCCGCCATTTCGCGCTCGCCCTGGAAAACCCGGATCGTGACGGCGGTCTGATTGTCATCGGCCGTCGAGAAGATCTGACTCTTCTTCGTCGGAATGGTGGTGTTGCGGTCGATCAACCGTGTGAAGACCCCGCCCAGTGTCTCGATGCCCAGCGACAGCGGTGTCACGTCGAGCAGCAGCACATCCTTGACTTCGCCCTTCAGCACACCGGCCTGAATGGCGGCGCCGATGGCGACCACTTCGTCCGGGTTGACGCCCTTATGAGGCTCCTTGCCGAACAGCTGCTTCACGGCGTCCTGCACTTTGGGCATACGCGTCATGCCGCCCACCAGGATCACTTCGTCGATCTGGTTGGCCGAAACCCCGGCATCCTTCAGCGCCTGCTTCACCGGTGCGATGGTCTTCTGGATCAGATCGTCCACCAAAGCTTCCAGCTTGGCGCGCGTGATCTTCATGGTCAGGTGCTTGGGCCCCGACGCATCGGCCGTGATGAAGGGCAGGTTCACTTCGGTCTGCATGGCCGAAGACAGCTCGATCTTCGCCTTTTCGGCGGCTTCCTTCAGCCGCTGCAGCGCCAGCCGGTCGCTGCGCAGATCGATGCCGGATTCCTTCTTGAACTCGTCGGCCAGATAATTGACCAGCCGGATGTCGAAGTCCTCACCGCCGAGGAAGGTGTCGCCATTGGTGGATTTGACTTCAAACACGCCGTCGCCGATTTCGAGGACAGAAATATCGAAGGTGCCGCCGCCGAGGTCATAGACCGCGATAGTGCCGGCGTTCTTCTTGTCCATGCCATAGGCAAGCGCGGCCGCGGTCGGCTCGTTGATGATGCGAAGAACCTCGAGGCCCGCGATCTTGCCGGCATCTTTGGTCGCCTGGCGCTGGGCGTCGTTGAAATAGGCCGGGACCGTAATGACCGCCTGGCTGACCTTCTCGCCGAGATAGGATTCGGCGGTTTCCTTCATCTTCTGCAGGATGAAGGCGGAAATCTCGGACGGGGCGTATTGCTTGCCCTCGCGTCCTTGGACCCAGGCATCGCCATTGCCGGCCTTCACAATCTTATAAGGCACCATGCCGATGTCCTTTTGGGTCATCGGGTCATCGAAACGCCGGCCGATCAGGCGCTTGATCGCGAAAAACGTATGTTCGGGATTGGTGACCGCCTGGCGCTTGGCGGGCTGCCCGATGAGGCGCTCGTTCTCCGGCGTAAAGGCGACAATGGAGGGGGTGGTTCGCGCCCCTTCGGAATTTTCGATAACTTTAGGGGACGATCCCTCCATGACGGCGACACAGGAATTGGTGGTGCCGAGATCGATGCCGATAACTTTTGCCATATAATCCTCCTGATGGCGGACGGACATTTGCGGCCCCTCAGGAAGAAGCAGCCGCCGATCCATCCCCTTGATGCAAAGCCAAACAAAGGCGTTACCGCGCTATATAGGGAGGCGGTTCTGACCCCGCAACTGCATGCCTCAAGGTTCGCATGCGGTTTTTTCAGTCTTGTTTCGGCAAAACTGGAGGAGCGCGCCTGCTCAAATGAGAGAACGGCCGGAGGCTGCCGCGGCGTAAGCGTTGCTGTAAGCCGTTGAATTAAAAGGCGTCGCCCGCCGCACGCCCATTTCAATATGGGTCGTTGTGCGGAAGTTTGGGCTGCCTGACCGCGGTGAGGGCATCGTGATAATCATGAGTCAGACGATCCTCGATATATTGCCGGCCATAGGCTTGCCGGCAGGTCGCAAATTGGGGGTCGTCTTCCGTAATGCCGACGGCGTTGCAATTGGCAACGGCGATCTTCTCGACCCTTTGATTGTCGGTGGTGCAGCCGCATAGCGTGAAACCGAGCGATGCTGCGATGATCACATTGCGCATAATCCTCTCCCCTTGCCCCGCATGGCGGCGCTCATCCTTCATATCACAGGCAGGCCAGCGGGCGAAGATATCGTCTGTTTCGGCAGCGCCGGGCATAAGATTTAGTAAACATCCTGATGCGGAATGCGGCGCTCGGTTTCGGTGAGCACACGCTTCTGCGCCCCGCGATAGGATTTTTCGAGTTGGTCCTCGAGATGCTGCTCCGCATAAGCCTTCGAGCACGTCGCGAATTGCGGATCGCTCTCACTGATTCCGACGGCTTGGCAATCGAGATTGGCTTCGCGATAGACGCTCGGGTCAACGGCGCAGCCCCAAACTATGAGACCCGCTGTTAGGGAAAGGATTTTGCGCATGGCTGCTCTGGCGACCACCTGCATTTGAACTATCACAGAACGGCCGCGCATGACATCCAAGGCGTAGTGGCTTAGTCCTGCAGTCGGGATATCTAAGCCGGAATAAAACAGAAGGGCCTCATGCCGGACGCAAAACTGCACATCGGAGTTGCGGGACTGGGGCGCGCCTTCGAATTGATGCTGCCGACATTTCTTGCCCATCCCAAAGTTGCGCTCGTCGCCGCGGCGGATCCGCGCTCCGACGCCCGCGCCCGTTTTGCAGCGGAATTTTCCGCGCGCACCTATGCCTCGATAGAGGAGCTGTGTGCCGATTCCACGGTCAATGCGATCTATGTTGCGACGCCCCACCAATTTCACGCCGGCAACGTCTGTGTCGCGGCGGCGCACGGAAAGCATGTGCTGGTCGAAAAGCCGATGGCGCTTTGTCTCGAAGATTGCCGGGCGATGATCGAGGCAACCGAGCGCGCCGGCGTTTGTATGGTTGTTGGACACAGCCACAGTTTTGACACGCCTGTCCGCCGGACGCGGGACATAATTGCCCGGGGCGAATCGGGGGCATTGCGGATGATTTCCGCACTGAACTACACGGATTTTTTGTACCGGCCGCGGCGGCCGGAAGAGCTGCGAACCGAAAGCGGCGGCGGGGTCGTGTTCAACCAGGCACCGCATCACGTCGATATGGTTCGGCTTCTCGGCGGCGGAATGGTGCGCAGTGTACGTGCCGTCACCGGCGCATGGGATTCCGCGAGGGCCGCGGACGGGGCCTATAGCTGCCTGCTGGAATTCGAGGGCGGCGCCTTCGCCTCGCTCACCTATAGCGGTTATGCGCATTTCGACAGCGATGAATTGGTGGAATGGATCGCGGAAAGCGGTTACGCGAAGGATCCGGCTGTGTATGGAAGCGCGCGCGCGGCGTTGCGCGATGTGCCCTCGCAGCAAGACGAACTCAGCCTGAAAAATTCGCGCCTTTATGGCACTAAGACCAATGCCTCGTCCGGGCCGCGGCCTGAGAGCGAGTCAACACGTTGGCATCAGCATTTCGGGCTCCTTATTGCATCCTGCGAGCGGGCGGATCTTCGGCCCACCCCGCGCGGTGTCTTTATTTATGGCGACACCGAAAAGCGGTTCGAGCCCCTTGCTCCGCCTGACGTGCCGCGCGCCGAAGTGATTGACGAGCTCTGGGATGCGGTTTTTCTCGATCGGCCGCCGCTGCACGGCGGTGCCTGGGGAATGGCGACGATGGAGGTCTGCCTCGCAATTCTCAAATCCTCGCGGGAAAAGCGAGAGATCGCCATGCACCACCAGGTCGGTGTCG
>DATARE010000446.1:0-4077 GCA_036264295.1 Micropepsaceae bacterium
AATCTTCCAATACGCGATCGCGTTCTTGCGGCGCAGAAGCGAGCTAAAGCTGGCGCGTTGTCTAACTAGCCATAGCACGGGAGACACAGCGGTGACGCGTTAATCGACATACTCGTAGTCGGAATTAACCGCCTGGATGAACTGCCCGCCGTCGGGATAATGACACCGGCTAAACCCCGTGCGGCGACACAGCTTCATATCGTCCCAGTACATAATTTCACCTGCGCAAATAATCGCGTGTGTCTCCGCGTCCTGTTTCCGAAAAATTTCGCCATCATCGGCTTCAATAGTGAAATCGATTATTTCCCCACTTTGCAATTTATGGCTGAACGGCCTGGAAATGCCCTCCTGAATCTTCCGATAATCGCTCCATGGCATGTTGGCCGGGTCTCCGATTGGATTTCCACCCGGGCAGGCAAACTCTGCTACCACAGGAAACACGGCGCCTTTGATACCAATGATCGTTGCGGCGGTTTGTCCCTTATTGACGATGTGAAATTTAACGGAAACCGGGAAGTCCTTGCGACCGGGTTGCAGGCTCATCCATCGGATTTCGATCTTGGGCCGATGCGTGGACAGAAACTCCTGATTGGCCAGTCTGAGCGCCTGATCCGTTCCTCTAGCTAGTCGGGCGGTTTGCCGCCACAGACCAATAGTCGACACGCCGAGGACAATAGTGAACAGTCCGGTGACGGCGGCAGCTCCTGCTTCGATCCATTGCGGGTCCAATTGCGTCCCTTGCTTGCTTATTGCTGATCTCTGACGATGGTCTGATTTCCATTGGGCTACGTGAGATTCCGTTCGGAAAAGTTTGGATTTCCGAGCGCTTTGGTGGCTTTATGGGCCCCCGGCTTGTGCGGCTACGCCCCGGTCGTCAGTGAAATCAGTGAAATCAGTGATTTTCGATTCTGTCTACGCCATCACCCATTTCCCCTCTTTTTTCTTCTTTGTCTCCATGACTCAAAAATATAGAGATTCCGGAAGGATAGTGGGAGGAATCGAAAATCACTGATTTCACTGATTTCACTGATCGGCATGCCCCCATCGCCCCCCTCCCGTGCGTGAGCCGTTGGCGCCCAGCAGTCTGTTCGAGCCCTCTCGGCACATCGTTTGTTTGAGTCACGAAGGTGGTGTCACTGACTGTTTCGTGGTCACGCCGGCCTGTCAGTTCGGACATTCGATGCGCCGATGCTGACGGTTCAAACTGGGGCGGGGATGTCAGAACTGGGCAGGGCGGGGTTGGGGCGGCTGTGGTGGCGGTTACCGGCCCGGCGGCGGTGACCGAACAGTGGGCGCACAGAGCGCCATGCCGATGTTCCTGAGGTCCTGCGCGGCGGCCGCTGGGCGCCGGTCAGTAGAAAACGTTGTATTCGGCTTCCAATATTTCCCCGGAGGAGGTGTCGACGAGCAAAGCATCTGGACCGGACCTGACCCATTCACAGCCGACCGGCGGGCGATCCAGATCGTAAAGCCAAAAATTCGTTATCCAGTAAGGCTGGGCCCAAAACGGACGCGGCAAGGTCTCGCCGAAAGTCCAGCGCCGATATTGCCATCCCTGCGGCGGCCGAAAGGCGCCGATCCGGAAACGGCGCGATGCTGTGACGTTCCGTTGGAACGCTCGCTTCTCATACTTCGATGGCCCGTGTTCAACGGGCTGGCGCACGTTTCCGCGGGCTCGCGCGGTTTGTCTCGATTCCGCACCCCTGTTCTGTTGCACCCGCTGATTTTGCGCCGGTTGCGTGACCGCCGGCCCGCCAGCCCGCGGTCCTCCGCGAGGCGCCTCGGCTTGGCTGCGGTTGTTCTCCTGGGCTCTGTTTTGCGGCGGGCTTTCGTTTCGATTGTTGCCTTGAGGCCCACGGTTCTGGCCCTGATTCTCGTTGCCCCGCTGCTCACCGCCTCCGCGTCCTTTTTCTTCGTCCGGGTTTCGCTGGGCGAATTTCTGGTTTGAAAAATCGGCCGGTGCCGCCAGCGCGGGCACAGCGATGAGAACGGATATGGCAAGGACAAAGGCGGGCAGCTTCATAGTTGCTCCTGCGGGTTGTTGGTCTTGGCCGAGAAATTCGGCGCTGCACCCCAACAGACGGAAACACGCCGGTGGCCGATTGGTTGCCTTGCGGCTGATATGGCCACATGCGGTGGCGGCGGCGCGGTTCGATTTTGAGTGATCGTTTCCGTTGATCCTGGCGTGGCCAGCGCGCTACGGCGAAAATCAAAGGGCCCGGCAAATTTCTCCACCGGGCCCAGAAACTGGTTTAGTGCCCACCGCGATTCTCTGTGCGGCGCCTGTCAATTCAGGCCCCCCAGCGATTAAAACCTCGCACGATTCGCGGCGGTGCGCAATACCGATCGTACAAAGAAAATCAGTCTGCAGATGATTTGCCCTGTGGATATTTTATTTCCTGTTCCGAAGACCACGACCACGCCGCGTGCATCCTGTGGCGAGCCAAATTTTGAATCAAGCGCGAGCGGCTGGCGCTATCTTCGATTATCGAAAGACCGCTTGACTCGATCGGTTGGACGACGGTAGTCGTCGTCCGTCGGGCAACGAGTCGGGCAAGGCGGAGTCTGGTAACTGGCGAGTTATCAACTGATCGGCGGGCATCAGGGCTGCAGTCCCTGATCTGGTCGGCAGACTGGATGGACGATCAAAGGCCGTCGACGTTATGCGTCGGCGGCTTTTCTGTTATTGGGCCAACGATTCCAGCACATTTCTCGGGAGCGACATGATCGCAACAGCAGTGGTATTGACGTGAGCAAATCGAAAAAAGGCATGCCGTCGTTGGCGGAACGTCCGGACCTCTACGACGATTACGATATCCGTCCGGGGAAGCCCAAGGTTTCGCAGTCCTATCTCGATGCCGTACGCCCGCCGGGATTGAAAAAAGAGATCGCCGCGCGCCGGAAGATCAAGCAGGGATCCTGAGCCACAATTGCGCGCAATGCTGGCGGCGCGGTGCCAACGCATTTCGACGGAAGATTATTTCGCTCCGTGCCGGTCGTGCCGATACGATTTCTTTGAATTGAAATCTGCCGGACAAGGAGACAACCCAATGGCACTGGAAGCAAGAAAAGGTGGCGAATTTGAGAGGCTGCTCAATGAAATCGAGGGGATTTACGATGATGAACCCGTCGCGAAATCGTTCCATGTCGTAATCGATGGCAAGAAGGTCGAAGCCATTGACGGTACGGAGATTGTTCAAGAATTGACCGCCCGCGTCGAAGATCAGGAATTCGCGGTCACCAAGGCTCTTGGCCAGATTCTCGACGTCATCAAAGCGCAGGCCACGCAGCTCGCGAAGCTCGCCAAGGCTCGGAAGTCCAAGGCGCCGTCGATGAGCCACATTGAGTTCTATTCTCGGGCAATGTCCGCGATGGGCGAGGGAAAAATTTCCGGACTTGACATCGCGAAGGCCGAAACGTGCCTGAATCACGGCCGGCCGGTGCCGCCCGAAATCGTTCGCCGGGTGATCGGTGACTCCAGCGCCACTGCTACCGAGGTGCCGCGCGCGATGAGTTCTGGGGCGTTCCTCAGTAAGGCGCTCTCTTCGCAGATCGCGGGCAAGGTGTCCGGTTTTGAAATCGCGAAGGCGGAATCGGCAGTCAACCGCGGACGCCCTATCGATCCCGCGTTCGTGCGGAAGGTCCTGATCGGAAATTCGGGAGTCTTGGCGTAGCGCACCGCCTGTTTTTGCATTCGGAATCAGGAGGCCCGCCCGAAAGTGCGGGCCTTTTGTTTTACCGCTGCTGATACCCCGGAACACCTGCCGCACCGCCTTCGGCGAGGCGATTCGTGGGAACAGTCATGGGAAGGATCCGGACGATGACGGGAATACCGCGCGAGAACAAGGCCTTGATGTAGAAACGTGGCGGATGGCATATCCGCCATGGGAGTGAATGGCAGGTCGGTCCACTCCAAATGCACCCCCGTGCGGTGCTCGGTTCCAGCGCTCGTGTACGCAAGAATGCCGTGCCGGTATCCAGCCATTTCACGTCATCGACGAGCCCGCCGACGCGCGGCGGCGGCCGGTATCGTGACCAAAATCGGCAACCACAGCTTCCGGGCCACGGGAATCACCA
>DATARE010000471.1:0-17430 GCA_036264295.1 Micropepsaceae bacterium
TACGCATTGCGCTGGAGGGACCGTTCAGCGCGGAGATTGCGACGCGCGGATTGAAAGCCCTGCTCGCCCGTGCGGGTGGAACACCGGAGTTTCGTGAACTCGAAGCGCATCTCGCGGAAACAGAAGAAAAAGTTCGTGCGATATTCGACCGGCTTGTCCCGGTAGAGTGATTTTTTACCGTTAGGCCCGGAAACTGTAATCGCGCACCATATCGCAGACCGTGATCCGATATTCTGAGAAGAAACGCTCCCGCCCCGCCTTCTGCACGACCTGATGTTCGGGATGTTCCCTCCACGCCTTCAGCGTTTCGTGCGATTCGAATTCCACGATCGTCACGTTGGAGCCGTCGGATCCGGCATAGTCCTGATAAGAAATGAAGCCCGGCATCTTCGTGGCAAGGCCATACATGTGAGCACCCATTTCCCCGATTTCGGCCTCATTGAAGCCGGGTTTCATGCGGGCGCGAAAAACGATGACAACCATCTGAGCTTTCCTTGTATGCCGGTAACTGTTGGGCTCGGTTAAATCTTCACGTCCGATTGTCCCAACAGAAGCTGATAGATCTGCTCCTGCGTCCAGAGCGGCTTTCCTGGTACCAGGAACGACGATTTTTGAATCATCGCGAGCTTGCCCACTTTGCGTTCGATATAGGCCTGCTTTCCTTCCAGCGCCTCGACATTATAGGCGACGGCATCCTTGCTCGCAAAATTGGTGTGATCCCAAATGAAATAGACGTCCTGCAGGGACGGAGAATGGTCCTTCAGCGCAGCTTCCGGCACCACGCAGCGCCACAGATAGCCGGAATAGATGTCGGTACGTTGCACCCGCGGTTTGATGCCGTGATCGCGATTGCTCTCATCGATCCAGATGCAATAATCGAGAAGTCCGCCGAACAGCTCCATCAATTCGGGCTCGAGACAATTGGTGAAATGACGGCGATGGCCCAGCACGCCGGTGATTTCGGCTTCAATCCCGCCCCATTTGCCTTTGTCGTGGATGTATTCCTGCAGCCTTTGCGCTTTCTCCCGCGGGATCAGAATCGGCAGCGAATTCGCTTCGTCGCCATCGCCGAGCTGGGCAATGAAATAGGGCCGCTGTTTGCTCTGTTCCCAATTCTCGAAATCCCAGCTGAAATCCCAGGAAGGCCCCCACAGATCGAAACCCTGGAACAGCCATTGCTGTATTTCGTCCCGCCATTCGACATTTTCCACGGGTGTCTTGGCATTCTTTTCCCACCAGCCGCTGGAAAGAAGCGCGCAGGGGAACAGGCTGCCCGTGACCTTGATAGGCTGAGGCTGCTCCAGCACGGTTCCGTTGACGACCAGTTTGACGCGAAGATTCTCCACCGTTTCGCAGCCGAGAATTTCGGAACTCCACGTGCCCCCTGGGCGGTCGAGGAAGGCCTTTTGCACGGCCGGCCCGCGATTGACCAGATAGGGATAGGCCCCTGTGCTGGCGCCCGCGACGGTGACGTTGATCGCTCCAATGGTCAGATCGCGCCCGGCACTGTTGCCTTCCAGCCCTAAGAGCCGGCCGATTGTTTCAGCGGTAGCGGATTTGCCGTCCGCTACCGCTGCGGAGGGTTTCCAGCACGCAACCCCTTTATCGAAACGTCGCCTGTTGCTTTCACGCGTTGGATCGAGATCGAACCTTGGGCAATGATGTCGTCCAGGGTTGCGTTGGCCCCCGCTTCAATATCTTTGACGTCGATATTGGCAGTTTCGGCTGCCGCCTTGGCATCATGATCGGCGATTGTTTTCAGAAGCGCCTGCGCCTGCGCCAAAAGTTCGCGGTCGTCTGCGCCAGCCGGGGCGGCGAGATCTTCCTTGAGAACCTGCTGGCGCGATTCCGAGCCCGGATTGCGCTCCAAGGCATCGACGCTGACATCCGGCCATTTTCTCTTGAGATAGGCTTTGAGAGCCGCATAGCCGTCGACGACTGCCTTCTCGGCGGTCGGCTTCAATGCAGATGCCGCGCCGCTGACGACAGCGGTGAACAGGAGGGAAATCGGATCCATCGCCTGGTCCTTTCCGGCCATTTCCGTTCGATTTCGAGATCGGGCCCCGAGCAACATTACCATCTTACCGGTTTTTCCGGAAAGCCTTACAGGCCCATCGCGCCAGCGAAGAGCGGAGCGGACGATTGCCGCCCACGGGGAAAGCTGATTTTCTGACAGATGTGAGGTCGGGCACGGATCGTGCGGGAGCCTATGACAAAAGATGCGTGCGCGATTGGGATAGAGGATGCGTGGAAGACCTACGATGCAGGCGCGAGTTTTGCCCTCCGTGGGGTCACGCTTTGTATTGCGCAAGGCGAATTCCTCGCCCTGATCGGGACCTCCGGTTCCGGGAAAACCACGCTGTTGAAACTTATCAATCGGCTGGTCGAACCCACGCGCGGGGCGGTTATCATCGACGGACAACCCGCGGCCGGCACCGATCCGGTCCTGTTGCGGCGGCGCGTGGGTTACGTGTTCCAGGGCGTGGGCCTGTTTCCCCATCTTTCGGTGGCGGAGAACATCGCCATTACGCCTGGCTTGCTGGGTTGGGACAAAGCCGCGACGACCGCGCGGGTCGGCGAAATGCTCGATCTCGTACGCCTGCCGCGCGAGTTGGCCGGCCGGCTGCCGGCCACGCTATCGGGCGGGCAGAGCCAGCGTGTCGGCGTCGCCCGAGCCTTGGCGGCCAAGCCCGCCATCATGTTAATGGACGAGCCCTTTGGCGCGGTCGATCCGATCACCCGCGATGCCCTGGCACGGGACTATCGCGCGCTGCATGACGCGCTTGGGCTGACCACCGTCATGGTAACCCATGACGTGCTGGAGGCCGTGCTCCTGGCCGACCGGATCGCGGTGATGGAGGGGGGCGAACTCGTCGAGTGCGGACCGACTCAGGAGCTGTTGGCCAATGCCAAGCGCCCGTCGGTGCGTGCGCTGATGGACATGCCGCGCCGCCAAGCCGCGCGCGTGGATGCTTTGACCGCAAGCGCCGCCCCTCCATGACAATGTCCCTCGACCCGCGTATCGCGGAAGCGCTCGACCGTCTTCCAGAATATTTGGGTGCGCATGTCGTGCTGAGCATCAGTGCGCTCGGTTTGGGGCTTGCGCTTAGCCTGCCGCTCGCGCTCCTGGGCGCGCGGTCGCCTCGGACCCGTTGGGCGATGCTGACATTGGCGAGCATCATTCAAACCATCCCCAGCCTGGCGCTGCTGGCGTTGTTCTATCCCTTGCTGCTCGGTCTTTCTCTTCTCACCAAGGCGCTCACCGGCGCGCAATTTTCGGCACTGGGATTTCTTCCTTCGCTGCTCGCACTCACGCTGTACAGCATGCTGCCGATTCTGCGGAACACGGTGACCGGACTTTTGGGCGTCGACGCTGCCGTGAAAGAGGCCGCACTTGGTGTTGGCATGACACCGCTGCAATCTCTCCGGAAGGTGGAGCTGCCCCTCGCTCTGCCGGTCATCATGGCTGGCATCCGAACCGCTTCGGTCCTGGTGATTGGCACTGCGACGCTTTCCACGCCGGTCGGACAGACAAGCCTGGGCAATTACATCTTCACCGGTTTGCAGACGCAGAATTGGATTTTCGTCCTGTTCGGCTGTGTGGCGGCGGCGGGGCTTGCGCTCGTCGCCGACACGCTGCTTGCGCTGCTGGAGCGTCTGTTCGCGCGCCGCAGCCGCCCGCGCCTGTTGGCGGCTGCAGGCGTCATGGTGCTCATTCTGCTGGCTGGCGGGCTTGCGCCCTGGCTCAAAGCGGAGCCGAACTATGTCATTGGCGCGAAAGGCTTTCCCGAGCAATATATCTTGGCCTCGCTGATCGAGCAGCGCCTGGCGGCGGCGGGCCTTTCGGCCACCACCAACAGCGATCTCGGTTCGGCAGTCATCTTCAACGCGCTGGTGGCAGGCGACGTCGACGTCTATGTCGATTACAGCGGTACGATCTGGACGAATTCCATGCACCGCACCGACGTGCCGGGGCGAGAAGCCATGCTGCGTGAAATGGGGGACTGGTTAGAGCGAACCCATGGCGTGCGCCTGATGGGTCCGCTGGGCTTCGAAAACGCCTATGTGCTGGCGATGCGCCGGGACCGTGCGGCGGCGCTCGGTATCCGCAGCATCGCCGATCTGGCGCTGGTTTCCCGGAATATGACAGTGGGCGGCGATTACGAAATCTTCGCGCGGCCCGAATGGCGAAGCTTGCGCAAAGCCTATGGGCTTGGCTTTCGGCAGGAGCGGCAGATGCAGCCGCTCTTCATGTACAAAGCGGTCGCCGATGGCGAGGTCGATGTGATTACCGCGTTTTCGAGCGATGGCCGGATCGCAGAATACGATCTCGTGACGCTCTCCGATCCCAAGGCGGCGATCCCGCCCTATGACGCGATTCTCCTGTTGGCGCCCAAGCGCGCTGCCGACGCGGCTCTCACGGCGGCGCTGCAGCCGCTCGTGGGCAAGATCTCCATCGAGCGCATGCGCCAGGCCAATCTGGCGGTCAGCCGCGAGAGCGATCAGGCGCCACCCGCTGAAGCCGCCCGTCAGCTCTGGCAGGCAGTACAAGAGTAATCAGCGCTATCGCTTCTTCTTCGGCACTAGGCGCTTGATCCATTCCGGGAACGCAAAGGCGGCAGCGTGGATTTCCGGATTGTAATAGTCGGTCTTCAGCTTCGTCGCGGCAAAGCGCTTGGCCGCGCGCCGGATGCCGGCGGGTGTGCCGAGCGCCTTGTCCGTGCCCGCCCAGGACAGCGCCATGAAGCCGCCGATATAGGTAGGCACTACGCTCAAATAGAGACCGGACTGCGGAAAATAGGCGGCCAGATCGTTCAGCGCTTCGGTGATCTCCCAAGGCTGGTAGAACGGCACGCCCGTCTGGAACGTCGCGAAGCCGCCCGGGCGCAGCGCCCCGCGCACCCGGTCGTAGAACGTGTCGCCGAACAGCGCCTTGCCGGGGCCCACCGGATCGGGACGGTCGGCGACAATGAGATCGAAACGCGCTTTGGCTGCGGGACGGCCGAGATATTCGAAAGCGTCGGCGATTTCGATCTTCAGGCGCTTGTCCTTGAACGCTTTGGCATTGAGCGCGCCGAAATGCTTCCGGCAAAGCTCCACCACGCGCCCGTCGATGTCGACCAGCACGACCTCTTTCACGTCCTTGTGCTTCAGCGCCTCGTCGGCGATGGAAAGGTCGCCGCCGCCCACGATCATGACGCGCGATGCCTTGCCATGCTCCAGCAACGGCAGATGGGTCAGCATCTCCGCATAGGCGGATTCGTCGCGGGTGGTGATCTGGACGATATCGTCGAGAACCATGACGCGGCCGTTCGCCACCGTGTCGAAGATCTTGATCTGCTGGTATTTGCTCTTTTCGTCGGCCAAAACGGCCGTTATTTCCATGCTCTGGGCATAGCCTTTGTGGAGCCGTTCACGGAACATTTTGGTCGGGATTTTCGCCACGTCGCTACCGCCAGTTCTTCTACGGGCTCCGGCTATAGGGCGCGCGACGTTTCCTGTCTATCATCTGGCGCATCATCCTCCCTTCCTCAGACGCACGCTTTACGCTGACACAAAGATAATTTGACGCGGGGGCTAAATTTTCTTGCGCTGGGGGACAGCAGCCCTATATTTCCCCCTGTCTCGGTTCGCCGGGGCAAAGCGGCGTGTTGCGGAACGATCTTCCGCCCGCCGCTTTCTTCTTGGTCGGCGCGGCAGAAATGGCGCGCTTTGGTGTCAACACCTTTGGAAGGGTAGGTGCCAGGATGGCTCAACTCGGACTCGGTGTGGCGGCGATCAATGGAGCACGCGCTCTCAAGGCTCGTGTTCCGGAGAGGACCGTCCCGGTTCCTATTCCCGAAGGGGATGCGGATCGCAAGGACCACTTCGTACAGAAGAACGGTTTGGTATTTGCGGGCAGTCACCTGATCATCGATCTTTGGGAGGCCGAAGGCCTCGACGACAAGGATCGTATTGAGCAGGCAATGATCGATGCAGTGGAAGCAGCGGGAGCGACCCTCCTTCATATCCACCTGCATACCTTTACGCCTAGTGGGGGCGTAAGCGGCGTCGCTGTATTGGCCGAAAGCCACATCAGCGTTCATACATGGCCCGAACGCGGTTATGCCGCGTTCGATATTTTCATGTGCGGCAGCGCCGATCCCCGCAAGGCGTTCTCGGTGTTGAAGCAGGCTTTCGCACCAAAGCGCGTTGTGCTCGGTGAGCACAAGCGCGGCGTTCTTTAAGTCCTGCCGATGGCGTCCGGTTTCAACCGGGCGTGTTAACCACGAAACGGGAAGGATGCGATAGCATCCTTCCCGTTTTGCTTTTGGGGCTTTAACTTTACGCAGATGGACGAAATGACATCGCAATAGCGGAGCTTCAGGCGCGGGCGCCTGAGGTCAGGGGGACATGGATCGTTTCGACGTGGCCGTCATCGGGGCCGGTCCCGAGGGCTTGGTCGCTGCTATTACGCTTGCGCGTGCCGGACTGCGTGTCGTTTTGCTGGAGCGAGCGAGCGAGCCTGGCGGTCGCGCCGCAACAGTGGAATTTCATCCCGGCTTCAGAGCCTCTCCCTACACCGATGAGTTGCCCGCCATTCCCGGCCGGCTCTATCGCAGCCTCAATCTCGCGCGTTACGGTGCCGTTCTGGCGCCGTCTCCCGCCTCCGTCTGCATTTCTTCGGGTGGGACGAGCATCCTCTTTGCCGACGAAGACCGGCTGGCCTGTACGGTTCCTGCCGCAGCGATGCCGGGACTCCTCGCCTTTCGGCGCGAAACCGAAGCTCTGCAGTCGGCGATTGAAATGCGCGCTTCGCTTGCGCCTGAACCGCTGCCGCACGGCTGGTTTCGTTCCGCATCGCCCTTTGCGCGCACCGCATCCTGGCCCTCGGGAGGTTGGGCCGGCGTATCGCTGGAAGATGCGCTCGCGGCGCGAATTGCTGATCCCGCCTTGCGCCTCCATCTTGCAGCCGATGCCGTGGCGGGGCGCGCAGTGTCGCCTTTTCTCGCCGGTACGGCGCTGCACGCGCTCGCGCCGGGCGTTGGAAGATCGGGACAACCGGCGGCGGGGCTTGGCAGGCTGGCGGCTGCATTGGTCCGCGCAGCGGGAGAGGCCGGGGTCGCCATTCGTTGCGAAGCAGAGGTCACGGACATCCGCGTGGTGCGCGGCCAGGCCAAGGCGTCCGTTGTTGCAGGCCGGGAGCATATCGAAACCGCCGCGATTGTGTCGGCGCTGGACCTGAAGCGGACGTTTCTCACGCTGGTCCGCTGGGATGTGCTTCCTGAAGCGGTCGTAAAACGCGCCGGGCGTTTCCGGATGGCTGGTCAGAGGGCGCGGGTGCTGTTCGCGTTGGACAGGCCGCCCGATTTTCCCTTGGCGCGCGAATATCCCGATGCCGCTTGCGCCCCGATTCATGTGGCGGAATCGATGCAGGCGCTGTCGCTGGCTTATGACGTGTGGCACGCGGGCGTGATTCCGCAAGTGCCTCTGGTGACGCTTCGCGTGCCTTCTTTCTCCGATCCTCGCGTTGCGCCCATCGGAAAAGCCGTGATGACGGCGACCTTGTCGGCCATCCCTATGCAATTGTTCGACGGTGTGTGGACAGAGGCCCGACGTGCGAAGCTCGGGGCTGTCGCACTTGCCGCGGCGATGCGCGCCATGCCCGGCGTTGAGGCTCTTGTGGTCGCACACCGCGTCATTGCCGGCCCCGACATGGAAAATATGCTGGGCACAACGGATGGCGATATTGAAGGCGGCGAACTCGCCCCCGATCAGGCGTTGGGCTTCCGCCCTTTTGGCGGAATGCAATGGCAGGATGGCCGCACACCGGTTGCGGGACTCTATCTTGGCGGGCCTTCATCGGCGGGATCGCCATTTCTGCTTGGGGTTTCCGGTGAGCGCGCGGCACTGGCGGTATTGGCGGATTTCGAAGCGGGCCGGCTCAGATGATGCGCTCGGCCCGCGATGGTTACGATGCGGTCATTATCGGCGGCGGAATTGGCCCGCTGACTGCCGCCGCCTATCTCGCGGCCGGTAAGGGAAAAGTTCTTCTCCTGGAGGCGAGCAGCAGTTTTGCCGGTGGCAGCGAAACGGTGGAATTCGCGCAAGGATTTCGCGCGCCGCTGCTCTCCCACCTCGCTTATGCGTTGGATGGAAGGGCAGTGCGCGAGCTGCATCTCGCCGATCATGGTCTCGTTTTCGCGCAGCCGAATATGGAGACGGCCGCGCTTCGCCCCGGCGGCAAGCACATCGTGCTGCCGGGAAAGGGCTTTCGGCGCCGGACAGCGTTTGCCGCCCATGCCAGTCCGGAACGCCGCGATTATGCGGCTTTCGACGAGGAGGCCATGCGCTTTGCGCGGCTGCTGCGTCCTCTATGGAATGGAACGCTGACCGAGGCCAAGGCCCAAAGCAGAGAAGACATGTTGGGCATTATCATTCGCCGGCTGCAGCTCAAAGCACATGACGTGGAACGGCTCGAAAATGTGAGCCGGCTCAGCGCCGCCGCCTTTGCCGATAGCTGGCTCGACAATGAGGCGCTTCGGGCAGCGCTCTCCTTTGACGTTTTTCCTTCGGGATTATCCCCCCAGGAAGCGGGCTCCGCACTGGTGCTGATTTGGCGCTACGCCCAGGAAAGCTGCGGCCGCCAAGCCGCGGTTTGTCAGATCCGCGGTGGGGCCGGGGCTTTGGCAAAGGCGCTCGAAACGGCGGCGCGAAAAGCAGGCGCCGAGCTGCGCACCTCAGTGACCGTCACCTCCATCGTGGTAGAGAAGCGGCGCGCTGTCGGCGTTACGCTGGCCAATGGCGAAATGATTCAGGCAAAGGCGGTGCTTTCCGGGCTGAGCGCACGTGAAACGCTGCTCGATCTCATACCGGCGGGTTCCCTTGGATTCGGAACGGCTGCGAGCGTGCCGGTTTCCGGCAGAATCGCGACCGCTCAGATCATGCTGGCCTTGAATGGACCGCCGCCAATCGCAGGCCTCGAGCCAGAAGAACTTGGCGCGCGTATGGTGATAGCGGAGCGGCCCGAAATTGCGTCGGAAGCCAAGGGCGCTGCGCTCAACGGTGAACTTCCAGAGGCGCTCGCGATGGAGGTCACCATCCCGACAGTCGCCGATGCGGGGCTTGCGCCAGCGGGATGTCATATTCTGTCAGTGTTGCTGCCTTATATGCCGGTTTCGGTGATGGGGGGGTGGGAGAATTGCCGCGCCGTGCTGCGCAGGCGCGCGCTCGAGACACTCGAAAATTTTGCCCCAGGATTGAAGGATCGTTTGATCGCCGACCGCGTCGTAACGCCTGGCGACAAAAGAGATGCCTGCGCTGTGGGCGATGCCGGCTCGCCGTCCTCCCGGCTGCTTGCGAGCTACGAGGCCCGCATCCGCACGCCTGTCGCCGGCCTCTATCTGTGTGGCAGAACTGCCGAACCGGTGAATGTCGCGTGCGGCCGCGCCGGTCGCCTCGCGGCGGGGCTTGTTTTCATGGCTGCCGGTGCGCGATGAGAGACCTGATGCTTGCAACGCCGTTTCATGCGCGTACCGCCGCGCGCAATCTCGCCAATGCTTGGACGAGCCGTGGCGGCTTCACCGTTCCTTCGCATTACGGCGTTCCGATCCACGAGGCGCTGGCCGCGCGGATGACCGTGGCGATGATCGATATTTCCGCCGAGCAGGACCTGCGGTTCACGGGCGAAGGGGCGGCGGCGCTTTTATCTGCCGGTTTGGGTGCCCCGGTGCACGGCCTCGGTGCAGGGGATTCGGAGGAGGTTCACTGGTGCGCGGACGGGGGAGGTTTGCGCGGCTTCGGTGTGCTGTCGCGCATTGCCGAGGACGATTTTTTGCTGCGCAGCACCGATGCCGATGTCGGTTGGTTCGCGGCGGGTGCTACGCGGTTTGCGAATGCAACTGTGCGGGACACAACGGCAGAACGCGGTTTGCTCTTTGTGACAGGCCCCTTTGCTGTTGCCTTGATGGTCGCGGCGCGTCTGGAAATCGGCACTCTCGAACCTCTGCGCCATGCTCCTATCGATTGGAGCGGTTTGCCGGTGCGCATTTTCCGCGGCGGGCGGCTTGGCGGGTATGCAATATCGTGTGCGGCCGACGACGCAACCTTGGTATTCGACCGGTTGCTCCGTGCCGGAAAGCTGGTGGCTTTGCGGCTGGCTGGTGAAACGGCTTGGGATCTTCTGCGGCTCGAGGCGGGTTTACCGTTTCCGCATCTCGATTTTGCACCCGCGCGAGAACCATTCGCAGATACGCCGTCGCCGGTTGCGCTCGGCTTCCAGGCTCCGCGCGATGGCGGAAATGCCGATTTCGTATTGGCAGGGCTCGAATTGGAGAGTGAGCAGCCCATGCCATTTGCGCCGGTCTTCTCTGGCAGCATGGAAGCAGGGCGTACATTGCGCTCGCTCTATTCGCCGGCGCTCAAGGGATCGATTGCGCTCGCGCAAATTTCGCCAGCTTACGCCTCCCCCGGCGCGGTTCTTAAAGTGCAGCAAGTGGACGCCAATGGGCGCCGCGATATCGCCGCCCGGGTCGTGACGCTGCCCTTTCTCTAAAGCCGACTCTCCATAGGCCGGAGTAACAACGGGCGACCTGGAGACCGGCTTGCATTTGACAAATCGGCCTCCTAGTTTCGCCCGTGCTCCGCCGCTGGCGGTGTCGTGCAGCTGTAGCTCAGTTGGTTAGAGCGTCGGATTGTGGATCCGAAGGTCGGTGGTTCGAGACCACCCAGCTGTACCAGCCTTCATTTTTATCGTTTCAGCTTTGGGGGTTATGCGCTCGCCAGAGATGCAGCGGACCCCTGCAAAAATAAATATTGCGAGCGAATGAACGAGTCTTTTGAGGCTGATGTAGAGCTATGATTGGGTGCCACCAAATCCGGTAGGCCATCCAGTTTTCTACACAACATTCTGCATTCAAGCGGACAAATTCACCCTTTGCGATTGCTGGTCTGGTCAAAGGTCGCCTTCTCAGCCTACTGGGAACTTCTAGTTGTGCCTTGTGTTTAGAATCTGACATGGGCTTGGCTTTTTTGTAAGGTTCTATAACTGGGCTCGTGTCGGGGCTAGGATGACAAGAAAGTTCGTTTGCGGACGGTTTTGAATGCCGGGATTTGCGCAAACCCGGCCAAGAAATAAAAGGGAGCACGATCGCTCGGTGGCGTCGTTACGGAGGCAAATCCGCTTATTTTGCCAGTAAGTTTTTCGCCCAGACGTTGTGACACCGGCGGCTCATAGGCGAAGGGGAGGAGTTTCCCGATGCAGGATGTGGTGCTCGCCATCGACGACGATCCGGCCCTGTTGGAGATTATCCGCAAGGTCGCCATATCCGCAGGATTCGAAGTCGTGGCCCTGGCCGATTCCTCGGAATTCCAGGCTGCGCTTCATACAAGATCGCCAAACGTCGTTCTCTTGGACCTTCAGCTGCCGGGCTGCGACGGAATAGAACTTCTACGAAGTCTTGCCGAGTCTGGAAGCCGGGCGAAGGTCATCTTGATGAGCGGCTACGACGCCCGCGTCCTCAGCATGGCCCAAAAAATCGGCTGCAATCTTGGACTGGAGATGGGCGAGACGTTGGAAAAGCCCTTCAGCGTTGCGGCATTGCGCAAGATTCTGCACAAGATACGAGGCAAGACGTACCGCGCCGATGCCTCCGATTTGCGTGATGCGCTCGACAACGACCATATAGAGCTTTTCTTTCAACCTATCGTCGCTTTGCACACCGGAGAAACTATCGGCTTCGAAGGCTTGGCGCGCTGGCGGCATCCGGAATTCGGGATCGTCATGCCCGACCGGTTCATAGGCCTGGCCGAACGCGAAAATCTCATCAACCCGCTCACCGAACGGGTGCTGGAACTTGCTGCCCGTCAGATCGCGAGATGGCAGAGGATGGGAATCGAAACCTTCATCTCGGTCAACCTTTCGGCGCTCAACATCGTTCCCTCATTCCCGGATTATCTGGTTCAGCTCTGTTCCCGGTACGAAATTTCACCCCGTTCGCTGCGTCTCGAATTGACGGAATCTGCGGCCATGGGCAATCCCAGCCTGATGTCGGAGGTGCTCACGCGCGTTCGCCTGAAGGGATTTCAGCTGGCAATCGACGATTTCGGCACGGGATATTCCTCTCTGGTCCAACTCCATCAATTGCCGTTTTCCGAGTTGAAGATCGATCGCAGTTTTGTTCACGAAATGGCCAATTCCGCCGATGCCAGTCTGATTGTCGATGTCATCATGAATCTGGGTCACGGCCTGCGTCTGGAATTGATTGCCGAGGGCATCGAAACCGAGCAAACGAAAAACCAGCTTATGTCGATGGGCTGCAAAACCGGTCAGGGATATTTTTTCAGCCGGCCAATGCCGGCGGACGCTGTCACCGAATGGATCGCCCACCATCCCATGAACCGGATGATGGCCTGACCCGAGAGCCCCGGCCTTCAGCGTCGTTGCCATCACGCCTGATGAAAATCGGCCGAAACCCGCGTCAATGTGAGTTCACCGGCGCGAAAACAGTCGATCCGGGTACAGCTGCGACAAGCCTTCCGCTATCAGTCAAAACCTCCCACAGCGGGCGCTGTTCACTCTTCACCCGATCCAGCATCGGCGCCACTTCGCAATAACAGGGCTGGCGCATCCCGTGATACAGGACCAACGAGCCGAGCGGTTCGAAGTGGATTCCCATCGCCGAAAGCAACCGCAGCAGTTTGGGCTCCATCGTCGCACACCAGTGGGTGATATTGTTTTCCTCGCTCATGCGGACAAGCGATTGAATGAGCCCAAGGCTCATAAGGGGAGCCGCACTCCGCTGCCCGCCCGACTTGTCGAGGCCCTCGTACTGCGTATCGTTCTTGCGGCGGCGGAATTGCTTCGAGATGCTGAAACGAGAAACCTCCGCCATCCTGTGGAGCGATAATCGCTTCAGCATGGGGTGATCGCAGACCTCCTGGATCGCGAAACTGGTTTCCAGCGCATCGATCACCGGCAGGATCAGGCGGGTTGTGCCCATGGTCTGCCCGCTCGCGCGATGAATCAGCAGGCTGTGCACCGAATGGGAATCGAAGTCGTCTTTTTCCAGGCCGTCGGGATGCGCATTGGCATCTTCGAAATCATTCTCGATGCAATAGACCTGGTAGCGAATGCGTTGGGCTTCCTGAATGTGCTCTGCCGTCAGGGCGAGCACCGCCTCGAAATAGAAGTTGTACTTGTCCAGCAATGTTTCTTCAGAAGGCTTCTCATGAGGGGCAGAAAAATGTTCCGTGTCCAAAATGGCCTCCTTGCCGGCGCTATGTCATCCGGCGAAAATCTCCCCCTGATCTCGTGAATATTTAGACGATTCTGCGATCTACAAATTCGTAACTATGAATGTCTGCAGCCGACCAGGCAGGGGCTGCAGGTTGAACTCCACTCGCCGGCAAGTTGCTCGAGAAAAGCTGAACGGATTCCACGTCACCCAAATACCGTACGCAATTTTCCAGAAATGGTTCCCTCTTCCGCACGCCCGGGCTGCACTTCTTTGCCCAAGAGTTACACGGCATCGCGGGCAGAGGACCGAGGTCGATGAAAAATCCTAGATAAATCAGACACTTCCTCAGTGCGAGCGCGCCCAGCGTTAACCAATATTGCGCCCGCGGTAATTTTACCCCACTTTATTCCACTTACACGCGCACCAATCGGCTGGGGGGCTATCGATGGTAGGCGCTTTCGTATGGTGCAGGCGTGTGCCTGCCGCAGGTATCCGGGTCATCTTCCGTAGCCGGATACGAGGCGGTTGGCCGCCATGACGCATCTTCGCTACTTTACGATCAGTATACTGATTGTTCCATTGCCTATTCTCCTGGGGTTTCTGTTCGCCGGCAGCGAATATTATTATCGGTTAAGCTCAAGCTTTGAAGATGTCTTGCTCGATCGCCAGTTCACGGCTGAGGGCATCAACGCCGATATCGTGTTCGTCGGCGACTCATCGCTCATGACGGGGGTGAAGCCAAAAGCGATCCAGGCTGCTACCGGCATGACGGCATACAGCCTTTCGTCCTCAATCTTTCAGTTCATGGCCGCAGGGGATCACCTGGTTGACAGTTACCTTGCGAAAAATCGGGCCCCGCGTTTGATCGTTGTGTACATCGCACCTTGGACGCGCGTGAACCCGCCGTTTGCCTATCCGGTGGAATGGGAGGTTGGCGCGAAGGCTCTCGTTCGGAACGCCAGTCTGTTTGATGGCGCCGTCTTCTTTGCACGTCATCCAGAGGTCGTTTTGCAGCTGCCTCAGGACGTCTGGAGACGGCTGACCTCCCGGCTGGATTGGCAAGGGAACACCTATAAAAGGGTTGTTGCGGGCTTGGAGGACGAGCGGGGCTGGTTTGCCATGGACGGTCCCGTGCTGCGCTATCCCAAGCGCGTATTGCCAGATGGTTGCGCGCCAGTTCCGTTGCCCGCTCGACCAGATAAGGAATTTATCGCCGCATTCCGGCGCCGGATGATGGCCCGGAATATTGCCGTGGCGCTTTACATCGCTCCGACGCCGGATTGCGCTTCGTTCGATACAAGCGCTGAAACGGCATATGCGGGAATTGCCGATGACCAGCCCTATCGGCTTCCGCATCGATATTTCATCGATGACCGCTGGCGGATTCATCTCACGCAGGAAGGCGCTGAAGCGAACACCAAGCGCGTTATCGATTTCGTGAAGCGGTTCATGGCCATCGATGGCATCGAGGCGTCTCGACGCGAACAAACGGCCGGGGAAACCGAAAACCGAAACTTCGGCCGGTAAGCGATGCTGTTCAATTCGAATGTCTTTCTGTTCGGTTTCCTGCCGCTGGCTTTGGCCGGGTTTTACGCCTTTGGCGCGGTGAACCGCGTTTCGGCGGCGCTCTGGCTCATTGTCTGCTCGTTTGTGTTTTATGCTTGGTGGAATCCGCCATTCGTCGTGATACTGCTCGCCTCGGTCTCAATAAATTGCCTATTTGGCAAGGCGATCTCGGCAAATCAGGCTTACCCATCGCGCCAATCCCTTATCCTTTGGCTGGCGGTCATCCTCAATCTCGGCGCGCTTTTCTATTTCAAATATCTCGTTTCGTTGCTCGCCTTTGTGAAGTCCGCAGGAATTGCCGTCCCCGTGATCGACGACGTCCTCCTTCCTTTGGGCATTTCCTTCTACACATTCACGCAGCTTGGCTATCTCATCGACACCAGATTGGGTCTCGTCAAAGAACGAGGTGTCATCAATTATTTCCTGTTCGTGACGTTTTTTCCCCATCTGATTGTGGGGCCGATTCTGCATCACCGCGAGATCATGCCGCAATTTGCGCAAACGGAGACCTACCGATTCAGGCCCGAAAATCTGTCCGTCGGCGTTACGATGTTCGTGCTGGGCCTTGCGAAAAAGGTCCTGATCGCCGATTCGCTCGCAGGCGCGGCAAATCTCGGATTCGACGATCCGCAGCACCTCGCGCTTTTCGCATCATGGGGCGCGGCCCTGGCCTATTCGCTGCAATTGTATTTCGATTTCTCGGGCTATTCGGATATGGCAATCGGACTGGCCCGCATGTTCGGGGTGCGGTTTCCCCTCAACTTCAACTCCCCATACAAGGCCGCCAACATCATCGACTACTGGCAGCGATGGCACATGACGTTGACGCACTATCTGACCGAATATCTCTACAACCCTGTTTCGATGACCGTCATGCGCTGGCGTATCGCGAGAGGGTATGGCGTCTCCCGAAAAGCGATGGCGACCGCGGGGGGATTTGCAAGCCTGATCGCATTGCCGACGTTCTTCACGATGATCCTGGCAGGCGTGTGGCATGGGGCAGGATTTCAATTCCTGATATTCGGGCTGCTGCATGGTTGCTATCTGACGATCAACCACGCTTGGCGCTTACGCAAAAAGGCGCGTGGCGTACGTGAAGTTCCATCGCGGTTGCGAAGAATCGGTTGCGTGCTGCTCACCTATCTGGCTGCACTCGTCGCGCAAGTGTTTTTCCGGGCGAATTCTGCCGCTTCTGCATTGGTGATGCTCTCCGGCATGGCGGGGGGCCATGGCATTGAACATGGGCTCGTTCTTCCCGCACCAGCCATGGCCCTTCTGGGCAGCACCGGCGCGTTCCTTCAAGCACATGGCATCGTGGCAGTTGGAGATTTGGGCCCGCTTACCCTGCTGGTCGAGATTGGGATGTTGTTTGCCGTGGTCTGGATGATGCCCAACACACAACAGATGCTGGTGCGGTTTTCCCCGGCTCTGGACAATGTGGAAGCTGGTCCGGTGAGGCGCTTACAATGGCAGCCGAGCTTTCATTATGCCTTCTTCATCGGATGCCTATTCGGAAGCGCAGTGCTGGCACTGCAGAATCCGAGTCGCTTCCTCTATTTTCAGTTCTAGCACAGACGCTGCAGATGCCGGGGGATGGCCGCTTCCAGCGAGCACGCATAGGCAACCAAATCGGCAACGGATAGATCGTCCGTAAGCACGGCGGCAAGCGCGCGCGCCTGCCTGGCCTCTCGTTCAAGTTCGGCTATGTCGAGCGCCATCGCAGCTTCGAGAATCATTGTTCCCCCCGTGGAATGGCAACGAAACGTCAGAGGGCGCAATAAGTTCCATTGCAGGAAGGCGGAGTTCGCGCCCCCTCAACCTTCGAATGTAAAAGAATTAATTTTCAAAGGCGCCGCCGGGCCCCTATCGAGGCTTTTCGTTCATTTTCGGTTCATCTGGCGACAGCTAGTCCGTGCCAGGGGGCACCTTCCTGGTTTGCCAGTTCCGAGTCTTTGCATTTTCAAGGCCTTAGCATTTTCGAATGCCATAGTCAGGAGTACGACAACCGTGAACCACAGGGTGTTCTTTTCCGGTGCCATCAGCGCGATCATGGTCGGCGTACCTGCCTTCGCCGACGATCTGACGATCAGCACCGGCACGGCAACGGCGGTTACCACCGCGACGGCAGCCAACAGCACCCCCGGGAATATCACCATCGGCAGTTCAGGCTCGGTTACGATTGCCGCTGCGGGTGCCGCGGTGACCCTGAACTCGAACAATGTCGTGGTGAACAACGGCACCATTTCCAATACCGTCGATACGTCCGCGGTTGGGGTTCAGATCAATGCCGGGAACAGCGGCTCCTTCACCAACAATGGCGCCATAAAAATCCCCGGAAACGGCACCCCTCCCACTTCGACGGGTCTGTTCGGAGTTCTGCTCAACGGTACGGGTGTCTTCACCGGCGACATCGTCACGACCTCAGGTTCTACGATCACGATTTCCGGACTCTCGGCCAATGCGATTGCCATCCAGTCGGAGCTTAATGGCAAACTCACGCAGGGCGGCACCATCACCTCGTCCGGCTCGCTGTCCAACGGTGTGATCACCTCGGCGCTCATCGATGGGGCCTTCACCAACACCGGTACAATCACGACCGACAGGGGAACGGGAAACACGGGGACGGTAAATCCCGGATCGCCGGTCG